>JBIJCP010000092.1:0-4759 GCA_044344635.1 Candidatus Planktophila sp.
CTTGGCCGAGAAAGTTCGCGCCTACGTACTGCAAGATTCGGGACAAGATACCGTTGAAGCAAATATCTCTATAGGTCAACCAGTAGATGATCGCACTTATGAGGATGCGATCAGCGCTTTGCAGCGTCTACAGATTAACTCGCTAATTCTCTTAACCAATAATCCTGAGAAAGTAAGTTCAATTAAGGAGTCTGGAATTTCTGTGACAACTGTGCCACTTGAAATAATCGCTAATCAATATAATCAAAAGTATCTAGAAACAAAACGAGATAAGTTAAATCATGCGTTAGGAGCTCTCTAATGACCGGCCAAGCACCTCAAATTTCAATACCGCAGCTCCCACATTTAAAAGCAGTAATCATCTCGGCGGCCTGGCACCCCGAAATCTGCAACGCACTTGTCTCTGGCGCAGTGCGTGGGTTTCAAGCCGCAGGTATCAACAATCCAATTACTCGCACAGTGGCCGGATCCTTTGAACTTCCCCTAGCCGCACAGTTAGCTTTTGATGAGGGCTTCGACGTTGCGGTGATAGTCGGCTTGGTTCTTCGAGGAGAGACTCCACACTTTGATTATGTTTGTCAGGGAGTCACTCAAGGAGTTATGGATGTTTCACTAAGTCGATCTAAGCCAATTGGCTTTGGAGTCTTGATGTGCGACAGCCTGGAGCAAGCAACCGCTCGCGCTGGATTGCCGGGAAGTAAAGAAGATAAAGGCTATGACAGCGCACTCGCTGCACTTAGCGTGATCCATAAAGGTTGAGCAATGCCTGAACTTCCCGAGGTAGAAACGGTCAGACGTGGCCTACAGAAGTTGATTACAGGTTACACAATTACAGCAGCACACGAGCTGCACCCTCGAGCGCTTAAGCCTGAATCAATTGCACCTTTGAAAAGTATCAACGGTGCGAAGTTTCTTGATGTAAAGCGCCGTGGCAAATTCCTGTGGTTTACCCTAGATCGCCCCCAGGTTCTTGTCGCTCACTTAGGAATGAGTGGGCAGTTTTTAATCCATCAGAAAGATCGCCCAGAAGCCAAACATGTTCGAGCCAAATTTGAGCTCTCCAGAAATTTACGTAAACGTGAACTTGTCTTTAACGATCAGCGCACCTTTGGCTGGGTTTCGGTGGAAGAAGTAAACAACGGGATTCCTACATCCGCCCAACACATCGCAACCGATCCATTTGATCCGCTATTTGATAGATCTGAAACAATAAATAAATTTGCCAAGAGGAATATTCGCATTAAGACTGCGCTCTTAAATCAAGAGATTATGAGCGGGGTCGGAAATATCTATGCCGATGAAACTCTCTGGCGTGCCAAGGTGCACCCAGAAATCTCAACGGCAGATCTGACAAAGAAGAAAATTGCCAAAATAATTGATTTCGCCACCGAAGTGATGCAAGAAGCAATTGCTAAAGGTGGAACTTCTTTTGATGATCTATACATAGATGTTAATGGCGAGAGTGGATTTTTCGAGCAATCACTTGCCGCATATGGTCGCACTGATCAACCTTGTCCACGTTGTGGTTCCATGATTCGACGTATAACTTTTGGCGCTCGTTCATCACATTTCTGTCCAAGGTGCCAGGTAAATTAACTTTATAACCTTTTGTTACGCATTGCGTCTATAACCCTTCTAAAAGTAGGAATTTTCCGTTGGAAATACGCAATATTCCAAAGGGTGATGGCGTAGGGGTATTGGGGATCATTGACTTACGGGGCTTGCTGTTATCTACTTGCGGGGACACCTACGGCCATTTCTCAAAGCGAGGGCTGGCCAGTCACTTTTACTCTCGGGAGGGAATTAGATGCTTCGATCACAAAGTAATGTGAAGAAGAAAATACTTGTTGCAGCAATCGCAACAGGAATGGTTCTATCTATCACAACAGCCGTCGGACCTGCCACTGCGGCAACGAAGACAACGCTCGTAGTGGGATCCACACAAGGCATTCCACAACTTAATCCAATTATTCGAACCTTCGCATATGAGGAATCACTCTTCCCACTTCTCTGGTCAGGTCTTGCAAAGTGGACTCGAACAGGCACTGTAGCCCCAGATCTCGCTTCTTCATGGAAATCAAATGCAGCAGCCGATAAGTGGACATTTAAGATTCGCAATGGAGCCAAGTTCTCTGATGGATCAGCTCTTGATGCTAAAGCGGTAAAGGCTGTTTTTGATTATGCCAAGCTGCCAACAACTGTTACTCAAGAAGCAAATAAGATCAAGATCATCGATAAAATCACTACTTCAGGAAACGATGTAATTTTCGATCTTAGTTCTCCAAGCGCCCTCTTCCCAGAAGCGATCGCCTGGATAAAGATGATTAAGGTTAGCCAAGTAGGTAATTTCAATGTGAACCCTGCAACATCAGGGCCATATCAGGTTGATGCATTTAGCCCAGATATTTCTCTTACAATTAAAGCCAACCCTCGTTACTACGGTGCTAAAGCGAAGATTCCTTCAATCAAGTTCGTGAAGTCTTCAGATGCAACCGCTGCAGTGACATCACTTCGCTCAGGAGATATAGATTTCCTCTATCAACTTCCTCTAGCGGATGCTGCACCACTGAAGAAAGATAAGAGTCTTCAATTGGTAAAGGCCACAGTTTCAAGTACTTCTGTGACTTGGGAATACGACCTGAACTCTGCTCCGTTTAACGATATTCGAGTGCGACAGGCAGTTGCATATGCAACAGATCGTGCCGCAATCTTGAAATCTGCTTACTACGGATTTGGTAAAGTTACCTCGTACAACACAATTGTCCCTGACAATAGTCCGTGGAACTGTGGAAAAGCTGGCGGACTAACTGCTTACAAATACGACCTCCAAAAGGCAAAGTCGCTATTTGCTGCTGCCGGTGTAAAGTCATTTACATGGTGGGGTATTGCAGGAGCACTTCCTGAATTTGATGCAATGGGTCAAGTACTTCAGGCCTCATTGAAGCAAATCGGAATCGATATGAAGATTGAGAACAGCGAAGTTGGAACTTGGGCAGCTAAGTTCTATCCAGCTGGAAAGACCTACCCAGGTTTGTTGCTTCCTAATTATCAATCAGTTCCAGGAGAACCAGCATTCTCAATGAACTTCCTTCTTTCAGGACGTGCAGAATCAAATTGGAATAATGCGGCATACGATGCGCAATACACCAAGGCGATCGGAACGCTAAATGCAGTTGAACGTAAGGCTGAATGGTGCAAGGCGCTTAAGATGGAGAATGAGCAACTTCCACTGATCACACCTTTCGTATTTGACGTCCTGCATGCAGCTCGCGCAAATGTGAAGAATGCTTGGGTTGAAGCCGGTGGCCAGATCCACCTAGAGGGAGCTTCATTCAAGTAAATTGCCCCCCGGTAACGGGAGAGCAATACAAGTAGAAAGAGAGGACTAAAGGAGTTATATGGGATTGTTCTTGCTTCGACGCAGTGCATCTAGTCTTAGCGTTTTAGCGCTAAGCGTTGTGTTGGTGTTCTTGTCGATTCGAATTCTCCCTGGCGATCCAGTGCTCGCAAAGCTTGGTGCAGCCACAGAAGTATCTCCTGAGGCACTTGAGGCGTTGCGCGAGGAAGCGGGTTTAAACCGCCCGCTCCTCGCGCAACTCTTCGCTTGGATTGGTGATGCCTTTCGCGGGGATTTGGGGGTTTCCTACTTCTCTCAATTCCCAGTTACACAACTTGTTACAGAGAGAATTCCTGTAACTCTAGAGCTTACTTTTTTCATCATTCTCATAGCGGTAGTACTTGCCTTAATCCTTGCCCCACTATCGACGCTAAAGCCGGGATCAATCCTCGATCGAGTCATTGGCTACTACACATCGATCGGGCTCTCAGTTCCAGGGTTTGTTGTTGGAATTATCCTAATTTTGGTTTTCTCGCTTACTCTGCAATGGTTGCCTTCGCGAGGATTTGTGCCGATTTCAGAGGATTTAGTTGAAAATTTGAAATTGATGTTATTGCCAGCAGTTACTGGTGGACTGACGGCAACACCTTACCTAGTAAGGTATTTGCGAGCTTCCATGTTGGAGATAAAGCAGTCACCCTTCGTGCGCACAGCCGAAGGTAAGGGACTTTCAAGTGTGCGAATTCTTTTCCGCCACGTCTTGCCAAACTCTTTAATTCCAACGCTAACTATGCTCGGTCTCATTGTTGGATACACCCTCAGCGGTGTGGTTGTAATTGAATATATGTTTGGTCTGCCAGGAATCGGATCACTTGCCATTGAAAGTTCGTTCAAACGTGATTATGCAGTAATCCAAGGAGTTGCCCTGACTATCATCTCATTTTTCATTTTGACTACCTTCCTCTTTGACGTTCTCTGCGGGATTGTGGATCCCCGTCTACGTTTAGCAAAGGGGCAGAAGAGTGAAATTTAAAAAGCGTTTCTCTTTTTCAGGATTTTTAATTCTTTCAATTCTCGGAATCTGTTTAGCTGCGCCAATTATCGCGCCATATGACCCAAATGCTATTGGCGTCGCCGATGCTTTCTCTGGCCCAACTGCAACAAATTGGATGGGCGCCGACGATCTAGGACGCGATTTATTCTCGCGGATTCTTTACGGTGGCCGAATTACTATTTTGATTGCAATGTCAGCAACCGTAATTGCCCTTTTAATCGGAACAACCTGGGGATTGGTCGCTGGCGTTCGTCGCGGCTGGGTTGATGAATTTTTAATGAGAACTGCCGATGCCACAATGGCGATCCCACAGATCCTCTTTGCTCTTGTCTGTGTCTCGGCCGTTGGAGCGAGCGTCATCTCACTAC
>JBIJCP010000013.1:0-15848 GCA_044344635.1 Candidatus Planktophila sp.
CAAATTTTCACTAACTGGCGCTTGGATATCAATTAGCGCAGCGGCTTCTGGTCCGGTAACAATTTTATTCATGTAGAAACTCTCACGTGGATCGTACATAGTTCCGCGTGGAGCTAGCGCAATGACGCTAATGGCTCCATTCATGCCTTGCGCGGTCAGGGAAGTTCCATCTATGGGATCTACCGCAACATCGCAATCTGGTCCTTCACCATTTCCCACGCTCTCACCGTTGTGAAGCATCGGCGCATTATCTTTTTCACCTTCACCAATAACAACTGTTCCATTCATATCAACTGTATTAATCATTGCGCGCATCGCAGCAACGGCTGCGCCATCGGCTTGGTCTTTATCTCCACGTCCGACCCACGGCGCTGCAGCTAGAGCAGCTGTTTCTGTGACTCTTACTAATTCAAGAGCTAGATTGCGATCTGGAATTGCCAAATTACTCCCTCTTAACCTGCGCACCTAGGCGCACTAGATCTTCCGCGAAATTTGGATACCCACGATCAATATGGAAAGCGCCATCAACAGTGGTTTCGCCATCTGCGACCAGCGCAGCCAATACTAGGCCGGCACCAGCCCGAATATCAGTTGCCTCAACAGGTGCACCAGATAACTGTGGGATGCCATCAATGGAAGCGTGGTGGCCATCAACCGTGACTTGTGCGCCGAGACGAGCGAGTTCATTGACAAACATAAAGCGTGATTCAAAGACATTTTCCGTAACCATGGAATGGCCATCGGCTACCGCATTCATTGCAATGATAAATGGCAGCAAGTCAGTGGCAAATCCTGGATAAGGAAGGGTTGCAACATCTGTGGCACGTGGGCGTTGATTCATCTGCACTCGGAAGCCATCGTTGGTTGAGGTAATAATCGCACCAGCGTGTGCTAATTTCTCCAACATAACTTCCATGTGATCGGCGCGACCACCATTAATCGTGATATCTCCTTGGGTCATTACTGCCGCAAATGCCCAAGTGCCAGCGATGATTCGATCAGTAATCGTTGTGTGGTCGGTTGGATTTAACTTTGCAACGCCAGTGATCTTTATAAGCGGTGTACCTAGCCCCTCGATCTTTGCCCCCATGGAAATTAAGAATTCGCCAAGGTCAACTAAATCTGGTTCGCGAGCGGCGTTATCAATGGTTGTAACACCTTTCGCTAAGACAGCGGCGGTCATTAAATTTTCGGTGGCACCAACACTTGGGAAATCTAAATCAATATCCGCACCCGTTAAACCATTGGGAGCTGCAGCAATTACATAACCGTGTTCCACATGGGCGCTAGCGCCAAGAGATACTAAGCCTTTGATGTGAAAATCTAAACCACGCGAACCGATTGCATCGCCACCTGGCAGGGCCACTTCAGCGCGTCCGGTGCGGGCAACGAGCGGACCTAATACGTTAATAGAAGCGCGCATTTTTCGGACCAAGTCGTAATCTGCGCGATGCTGTGGTGTTTCTGGCACATCTATTGTGACAACTGATCCAGTGTGGGTAACGGTGCAGCCCAGACGAGTAAGTAAATCCGACATAATTTCTACATCTGCGATCTCTGGAACGTTGCGTATCGTTGTTCTTCCGACGGCGAGCAATGAGGCGGCCATTAATTTAAGGACCGAGTTCTTCGCCCCCGTAACGCTAACTTCACCCTTGAGGCTGGAGCCACCGACGATGCGGAAGCGGTCGCTGCCTGCATTGTCCGAAGGTGCCATAAGCCAAGTCTACTTATAGGCTAGGGCCATGGTTAATTTAACGCGTATTTACACCAAGACCGGCGATGATGGTTCAACCTCTTTAGGAGATATGAGCCGCACCTCTAAGAATGATTCACGTCTTGAGGCTTATGCCACTGTTGATGAAGCTAATTCAGCGATCGGCGTTGTTATAGCAACTGATGAGTTAACTGATGAAATTCGCGCACTACTTGTACGAATTCAAAATGACTTATTTGATGTGGGCGCTGACCTTTGCACGCCAGTTGTGGATGCACCCGCCTTTGAACCGCTACGCGTATTGGAAAGCCAAGTTAGCTTTTTAGAAGAGCAGATCGATAAATACAACGCTGATCTTGAACCACTTCGTTCATTTGTATTACCTTCTGGTACCCCAGCGGCCGCACATTTACATGTTGCGCGCACCGTCGTCCGTCGCGCCGAACGTCGCACCTGGGCTGCAATTCATGGTTTCGGAACCGGAGTAAATCCATTAACTGCAAAGTATTTAAATCGTTGCTCTGATCTCTTATTTGTTCTAGCACGCGTTGCCAATAAGAAAATTGGCGATCAACTGTGGGTCCCCGGAGCTAACCGCTAACTCTGTAAGGTAGCGCGCGCAATTTTCTCATCGCGCGCAAAGACAAAAATTCTTGGGCCATCAGTGGTCTGCGTCAGCGTAGCTTTAATGTGCGCTTGCTCTAACTTTAGGCGCAAAATTTCTCCGGCGATGTGGTTACTTGGAGATGCTACTGCAACCAGCGCGCCATAATCATCTTCGCCTCCTGCTTTAGGCGTACGTTCAACAACTGATTTACCGCGAGCAAAAGCCCACTTTAAAATTAGCGCCAATATACCGACGGCAAAGAAGCCGCCAAAGCTACTTAAGAAAAGGCCGTTATTTATCCCGCCGAGCATTAATCTAACTCCACTGGTTGATATTCAGTATTAGGAAGAGGTCCCGTTGGCTCACTTTGATTACAGTCGACGCTGATATTTGAAAGAACGTGCCCAGTGCCGATTGGCTCTGTCGTTACCAATAAAATTGTTATAACCTTCTGCGGTTTACTCTTTGTTGCAGATGTTGTTATTCTTCCGAAAGTCTTTAAAGTTCTATCCTCGGGGGATGTGGCTCCAACTACATCTGCAGTTACTTGCCACCAGCGACAGCCTAATTCTGAGGCCACCAGCACCGCCCCACAGGTAAATTTAGTACACGCCTTGATTTGGGAAGCGAGCCCAGATTTGGCTGACAAAATTCCTACCAGCTCTTTCGCGGTTGGAATCTTCATATAGAGATTGGTCTCACCAAGTGGATCTGTTCTAAATCCCGCAGGTGGCCATTTTGGAGAAGGCGAAGGAGATAATTTCGCTTCCTTCTTCTTTACTGGAGCCTTCTTCTTTGCTGGTGGTTTCTTCTTTGCCGGCGCTTTCTTCTTTGCTGGTGGTTTTTTAACTGGAGCCTTCTTCTCCACCGCCTTTTTGGAAACGCCTGCCTTGGGCGTCGGAGTAGGTGACTTTGTAGCCGCAGAGGCAGGAGTTACTGTAATAACCAGCCCTAAAACAAGAGCCAGTGATAATTTCCTATATTTAATCATTTCTGTCGATCCCATTTAAAGGTGCGAATAGAAATTACTAATCCAGCGATAAACCAGGCAAGGATAATCAGAAAAGATCTTCCGGTTTCCCAGCTGCCGGCAACTTCCGCTGCTGCAAATGAATCAGGTAAGAAGACAGAGCGCATACCTTGCGTCATCCACTTCAGGGGAAAGATCGCGGCAACTTGTTGCATCCACGCAGGCAGATCAGTGAAGACAAAGAAGACGCCGCTAAAGAATTGCAAGATGATGACTACGGGAGAGACGACCGCGGATGCGCTGCGACCACTCTTGGGGATAACCGA
This sequence comes from Candidatus Planktophila sp., assembly GCA_044344635.1. Lineage (GTDB taxonomy): Bacteria > Actinomycetota > Actinomycetes > Nanopelagicales > Nanopelagicaceae > Planktophila. The sequence continues at coordinate 3,621 of JBIJCP010000013.1, forward strand.
AAAAGCGATTCCGAGAGAAGTAGATGCAGCGCTGCCCAACAGAATTAACCAAGTAAAGGTCAACCATTTTGCTGGATCAGTTGGGAGATTAACTCCGAAGAAAAGCACCCCAGCAATTAAGAGAAGAAAAACCTGAATCACCATAGTCACAAATACAACAATTGCTTTACCTATAAAATAACTCGAGGCCGGCATTGGCGTTCCGCGTAGTCTTTTAAGGGTTCCAAAATCACGCTCCACCGGGATCATAATTGCTAATTGTTGAAAACCGGTATTAACCAGGCCAGATGCGATCATTCCAGCGACAAAGTATTGGCTAAAAGTTACGCCATCGGTGAGTTCATTTGTAAATACCGAACCAAAGATTGCCAACAACATAATTGGAAATGCCAATGTGAAGACTACTGATTCGCGCTGGCGCATAAATTGTTTGACTTCTAAACCACCACGGGCGATACCTATTGCTAAAGCGCCAGGAACTTTATTTTTGGAAATTCTATTTGTGGACATCAGCGCCTCCAATCATTTCAATGTAAATGTCTTCTAGTGAAGCGCGCTTTACCGTGAGTTCAGGGATTTCCCCTTGATAAGTCTCAGTGAGTTTGCGTACAAGTGCAGTTGGATTGTCGGTGCGCTCAGATTTTGGACCATCTGCTCCTAACCAAGAGACAGTGGCTAAAGATGTGGCGCGTCCGCCAAGGAGCGCTGGGGTAGAAACCTCAACGATTACGCCACGGTTTATGACTGCGACGCGGTCGGCGAGCGCTTCTGCCTCATCGAGGTAATGCGTCGTTAAAACAATTGTGGTTCCGTTATCACGTAGGCCTTTAATTAGCGCCCAGAAAGCGCGGCGCGCTTCTGGATCAAAACCAGTCGTCGGTTCATCAAGAAATAAAAGTTCTGGAGAACCAATAATGCCAAGCGCCACATCTAAGCGACGACGTTGCCCGCCCGATAAAGTTCGAATCAATTCGCTAGATTTTTCTTCAAGACCAACCGCGCTGACAACTTCTTCAACATCTCGGGGGTTGGAGTAATACTTTGCAAAATGTGCAACTGTATCTTTCACCGATAAATCACCTGCATCAGATGTTGATTGGAGAACTATGCCGATCCGGTTTCGCCAGATGCGTCCAGCTTCACCCTTTACAGCGGGGTCGGTAGCTAATACTGAAACTTCACCGCTATCTCGAGTTCGAAAACCTTCTAGTATTTCTACGGTAGTCGTCTTTCCCGCACCATTTGGGCCAAGTAGCGCAAATATCTCTCCTTGCGCGATATTTATATCAATCCCAGCAACAGCCTGAGTAGATCCATAGCTCTTCTTCAGGCCTCGGACAGATATCACGCTGCTCATATGGCTACCTTGCCACATTGTCGGCAAAAGTGCGAGAAAATACCTTTATGAGCCCACGCCGTAACTTTCCAAAGGGTCGTCGGCCAAAGACGGAAGATCGAGAAATATCTACATCGAATCAATCAATTGAAGAGCACACGGATGGTGATTTTATTGTTCGTAAAATCACAGGCTCGAGTTCCAATAAACCTTATCGTTGCCCTGGTTGCGATCAAGTCATTCCTATGGCGACGCCACACACAGTTGCTTGGCTGATGGGCGATGAAGATAACCGACGCCATTGGCATAACGCGTGTTGGGCTAAACGTAATGAACGCAGACCCAGAACAGAGCGCACACGAAATGCGCCTCGCTTCTGAAAGTTAAAACTAACCTAAGCGACCATTCAATAAACGTGTCAAAGTAACAATTAATTTATCATTTCCTTTTGTCCGCTTAAAACTGGTAAAGGCAATTGGCAATTGGAAACGCGCACGAACAACGGTGCGCGGATAAGTAAATTCTAAAATTCCTTCTGGCCCGTGAATACGACCATAACCACTATCTTTTACGCCACCAAAGGGCACAGATGCGATCGCCGCAAAGGAGATAGTCGAGTTGATAGCGACCATTCCGCAATGAAGTTGACGGGCAATTTTCTTACCTTGGCGCTTTGACCAGATAGATGAGCCAAGTCCATAACGCGAAGCATTTGATAGCGCGATCGCTTCATCCATAGATTTAACGCGATTTATGGCAATTGTTGGTCCAAATGTTTCCTCCAGCATCGCAGTTGAATTCTCAGGTACATCTAGCAAGATGACAGGCTCAACATAAGGCGCTTTCACTGAATCAGATCCACCGAGGGCAGCTTTTGCGCCTTTGGCGAGGGCATCATCAATATGGCCTTGAATAATTTTAATCTGCGATGGCATTGTGGCTGGTCCATAATTTCCAACACCTGGAGCACCTGGATGAATACTGCGCGCAACCTTTAGCACTTCTTCAATGAATTTATCAGCAACGCTTTCATGTACATAGACACGTTCTGCACCGATACAGGTTTGACCAGCATTGGACATCGCTGACCAAATAGTCGCATCAGCAGCGCGCTTTATATCTGCATCAGAAGCAACAATTACTGGATCTTTTCCGCCGCATTCCAGAACAACCGGCGTCATTGTTGAGGCGCAGCTTGCTGCCACCAATTTTGCGGTGCGAGTAGAACCAGTGAAAGCCAACTTATCAACGCCACTTTCGCAGAGATCTTTGCCAGTTGCTCCAAGCCCGGTGATGCAGGTGAATACATCTGCAAAGGGTGCAACTTCAGCAAAAGTTTCCGCCAGAGCTGTTCCAACCCCTGGTGTGTACTCACTTGGTTTAAATACAACAGTATTTCCTGCTGCTAGCGCGTATGAAATAGAACCCATAGGAGTAAAGATTGGGTAATTCCAAGGTCCAATTACTCCGACTACGCCTACTGGGGAGCGTTCTACCGTTGCAGACATATTCGCCATCAAGACACCAGGAGATCGGTGCGAGGTGCGCATTACATCTTCGGCGTGACGGGCCGCCCAACCTAAATGCCCAACAGCTAGTGCAGCTTCGAGCTTGGCATCACTTACCGGCTTACCAGTCTCACGCGAAACAATCTCGGTAATTTCATCTAATTTGGATATTAGTAAATTACTCCACCGCAACAAGACTTTGCGACGACCTTTAAACCCAAGGTTCTGCCAGGCAAGGGATGCTGCGCGGGCGCGGTTAACTGCCTCGTGCACCTGTGCGCGATCGGCAATCGGGTAATTTGCAATTACTTCTCCGGTGACAGGGTAGTGAGATGCAAATGTTGCGTTGGATAAAGTGGTCATGAGCAAAGACTAGACTCTCCTTTATGTCGCAGCCAGTACGCCCCAGCACAATCTTGCCCGCGCAGCGCACTCCTTTCTCTGTCACCACATCAGATGGCGAAACCCTAATTGGCGAAGTTTCTGCACCACTTGATCGCTGCAAGGGCGCGATCCTCTGCTTTCATCCACTTCCTACAGCCGGTGGCATGATGGATAGCCATATCTATAAAAAGGCAGCTAATCGATTACCTGCAATGTCTGGTATTGAGGTGGTTCGCTTTAACACACGCGGTACGACCAGCGAAGCCGGAACTAGTACTGGTGTCTTTGATAATGGTGGCGCTGAACGCTTTGATGTGGAAGCGATGATGGCTTATTGCCTAGATACCTTGAAGTTAGAGAATCTCTGGGTGGTTGGCTGGTCTTTTGGAACCGATCTCGCGCTACGTCACGCAAAAGATCCAAGAGTTAAAGGTTTGATTCTCTTATCACCGCCACTTCGCACATCTGAAGTTAGCGATATGCAATATTGGGCAGCCGATGGTCGCCCTGTGATTGCGTTAGTTCCGGAGCACGATGATTTTCTAAAACCTGCTGAGGCTAAAATTCGTTTCGCACCGCTGACACAAATTGAGATTATTGCCGTTGCTGGCGCAAAACATCTCTGGGTCGGCGAACCATCGGTCTATCGAGTATTGAGTGAGATTACAAAGATTATTGCACCAGATAGATTGCCGCTACCGACTGAGATTTAAGAGTTATCTGCTCTCGGAAATACCACTTCATCGAGAATCAAAATAACAGACGCGGCAATTGGCACAGCCAGTAATCCGCCGACCAAACCAAGGAGTGAAGTTCCAATCAGCGCTGAAATAATCGTGACTGCTCCAGGTACAGATAAAGTGCGCTTCATTATGCGCGGAGTGACGATGTAGTTTTCAATCTGAACATAAACCACGTAGGCAATAAAAGCGATGATTCCGATTGAGACTGATTGCGTCAAGGCGATAATAGTTACAACCGTGCAACCAATGAAGTGTCCAATAAGCGGAATCAACCCACAGACCAGAACAATCATCGCAATCGCTATCGGTGATGGGAGCTCTAAGACTAAAGAAAGGGCGAGCACGAATACCGAGGCCATAAAGGCGATGACAATCTGACTGCCGACAAAAGATCCAACCCGCGAGATAACCGCGTTAGTTAAGCGCTCGACGCGGTCACGTCGGCTGGCTGGAGCAAAGCGCACTCCCATACCAACCATTTGCGGAAGCGAGGTAATGAAGTAAAGAGTGAGAATTAAGATAGTTAGCACGGTAAAGGTTCCGGATAGAACAGATCTACCGACTCCAATGACACCACCGAAGGCTGAGATAATAAGCGTTCCATCTGCCGTAATCTCTTTTAACTTACTTTGCAGGGAATCTATAAAACCAAATTGGCTATTTAGTTCGGCGATCGTGGCGTTGTTTTTTAGGTCAGTTAGCAGCGTCGGAGCGCTATTTATTAACTGTGTACCTTGTGAAACAACCGGGGGGATAACCACTGCAATAAAGAAGATTACAAAGAGGATCACAGATGTAAAAATTACGGCTACTGCGCCAGCTCGCCGCATTCCGCGCTTTTGAATTGCTACTACGGCGGGATTTAATCCAGTGGCTAAGAAGAGAGCAACGATAATTAATACAAATATTTGACTAGTACTAGCAAGGGCGCGCATCAAAACAATTGCGACTAGCGCTCCTAAAGTTGCGACAAACCCAAAATAAAAGGGATTTGTCCGATCTAACGGCTGGCCCTGAATCCCCAAATCAGTTGGGGCTGCACTTGCCTTAGGTTTCCGTTTGATGCGATCAGTTATAGCCATGTCGCCTATTCTAAAGCGATATCCTTGCTTAATGGCGTTGCGCATTACGGGGTTAGGCGAGGAAATCGCTGCCGTTACAGGCCTGCCGTGGCATATCAATTTAGAAGAATGGCCAGAAGATCCAACGCTCGCTGAAAAACGCGGTATTTCCCGCCACGTAGTCCGCTTGGTGCGATCCACCGATGATCCTGACTCCGAAGTCTATGCGGTAAAAGAGACGGTCTCTGAATTCGCCAACCGTGAATATAAGGCTCTACGCGAACTTGCACAGCTGGGTGCACCGAGCGTGCAATCAATTGCGGTGATTGAGGGGCGCACTAATGAGGCAAATGAAGAACTACCTTGCGCTCTAGTAACGCGCTTCTTGCCATACTCACTTCCGTATCGAATCTTACTTAGCGGTAAAGATGTAACTTCAAACGATATAACCATGATGGCCAATGCCCTAGCCCTACTTTTAGTGCAGCTACATTTACTTGGTTTCTGGTGGGGAGATTGTTCACTCTCCAACACGCTCTTTCGGCGTGATGCCGAAGCATTTGCTGCATATCTAGTAGATGCCGAAACGGGTGAATTTCAAAAATCTCTGAGCGATGGTCAGCGCGAACACGATCTTGAGATCGCACATTTTAATGTTGCGGCAGAGCTCGAAGATCTAGCGCTCTCGGGAGTCCTTTATCCAGGTATAGATCCGATTCGCGCCAGTGAAGCTGTGATAAAGCGCTACCACCGAATTTGGAAAGCGTTAAAAGAGCGCCAAGTATTAGATCCGAAAGACCGTCACGCTGTAGAGCGAGCCATGCGTCAATTACATAATTTAGGATTTGCAGTTGATGAAGTCTCTGTTTCTTTAGATGGCCAATCGCAGAAGTTATATTTTCAACCCAAACTTGTAGCACCTGGCTATCACCGCAATCGCTTGAGAGAGTTGACCGGTCTTGAAACAGAGGCGCTTCAGGCTAAACGATTACTTGCCTCACTCGATCGATTCCGCGGACGAGAGGCAAATCCAAAACCTCCAATCGCTGATTCAGCTAGGCGTTGGCTAAATGAAACTTATCGTCCAATAGTTGAGATGATTCCTGCAAATTTGGCTGGAAAGATAGAAGAGGCACAGTTCTTCCACGAAGTATTGGAGCACCGCTGGTATCTAGGTGAACGCGAAGGTCACGATGTTGGGTTAACATTTGCCGCACAGTCTTATATCGATGATGTAGCGCCATTGAGGCGTGGCTCTGGAGCAGAAACGGGGAGAAGTAAGTGACTCTGCCTCCAAATTTTGGTCGCGCCGTGGACTTGAGTTCGCTGGGAAAACCGAAAGCAGAGCCAACTGGCCCAATGCCAGGAATGGAGATAACTCCTCAGAACTTCACCGAAGAATTTATAGCGATATCTAAAAGTAAACCGATAATTTTAATTTGTTGGTCACCGCGATCTGTTGAATCGCAAGAGGTTGTAACAATACTTGGCAAGCTGGCCATAGAAGATCGAGAAGCCTGGATCTTGGCACGAGTTGATGTTGATGCTCAGCCACAAGTTGCAAAAGCTTTACAGGCGCGCGCGGTCCCATTTGCAGTTGCGATAATTAACGAACAGATGGTTCCGCTCTTCGAACAACCCTACCCAGCAGAACAGATTCGCATGGTTATAGATAAAGTATTGGCCTTATCCGCCGAACAAGGAGTAGGCGAAGCGCCGGTTGAGAAAATTGAACCTGAAGAAGAGGAAGCAATTGCTGCCCTGGATGCAGGTGATTACACAACAGCCGAGGCTGCATATAAAAAGTTATTGGCGCGCAAGCCGGGAGATTCTTTTGCCACTTTAGGGCTAGCCCAGACACAACTTTTGGGAAGAACAGATGGTTTAGATAGCGCAAAGATTATGCAAGATGCGATCGCAGCACCGGATGATATAGCGATACAAATCCAATGCGCCGATATAGAAGTTGTTAGTGGCTACCTAGAGCCAGCATTTGCTCGCTTACTTCGACTCATACAAGCTTTAGATGGTCCAGAAAAGAAGTTAGCGAAAGATCGCCTACTTGAGTTATTTGCCTTAGTTGACCCAGCTGATCCACGAGTTATAAAAGCTCGCGCAGCGCTAGCAAATGCGTTGTTTTAGATGAAGACGGTTCATCCAGATACTGAGTATAAATTAATTCAAGGGCTCTTCTTTGTTTATGCATTCTTGCTAATGTCTTGGATTCCACGCTTTCCTGAGATTAAAGCAAATCTGGGTTTAAATCTTGGTGAATTCGGAACGCTCATCAGTACTGCCGCCTTCGGCGGAATTGTCAGTCTACTTTTTAGTGGCCACTTGGTCCACAAATATGGAATAAAGCGAGTTATCTTGACCAATCTCTGGATTATGGGAGTTGCCTACTTCTTTATTGTTCGAACGGACTCCGCTGTAATTTTTCTGATCTGTAATATTGCAATTGGCTGGAGCTCCTCGGCTTATCATATTTGCATAAATGCTCAAGGTTTTGATGCGATGGAGCGAATTAAGAATTTAACAGTTTCTCGGCTGCATGGCATGTGGTCACTAGGAGCTTTATTGACTGCAGTATTTTCGGGATTTATGGTGAATTACCTAAGTATCGCTTGGCACGTGGGTGGATTAGTAATCATTGTGATGCTTCTTTTAACTGCAATAGTGCAACGACTTACCCCGGTTCTAGTTAAGGCTAATAAAAACGAGCATGAACACCTTCCACTTCGCAGCATTATTACCTCCTTTAGGATCGACTGGTTGGTCAGTGGTGGATTTCTATGTGCTGTTTTCATAGAATTCTCCACAGGTGACTGGTCGGCTATTTTTGCTAAAGAGCAAATAGGTGTAAGCCCTGGATTAGCCGCGCTTCCTTATGTGGTTTTTATGATTGCCATAATCACGGGAAGGCTAAATGCCGGGAGATTGGCAAAGCGTTTCCACGTTCATCATATGGTTCGCTTTTTAGCGCTATTTGGCGGCGGCGGCTTTCTGATATTCCTAGCAATCACAGCTCAGATACCTGCCGAACATAAGAATATTGCTTTAGCTACAACCTGTATTGCCTTTGCATTTGCCGGGGTTGGTTCATCAGTAATAACTCCAGCGTTCTTCGCTGCTGCAAATCGACGATCCTCACTGCCAAGTGCGGTGGTCATCGGTCAAATGGGCGTTGTGAATGTGTCTTCCGTTTTTGTCATAAAAGCAGTAGTTGCTTGGACGGCGCAATTAACAGGTTCACTAGCAATAGCCTTAACTATCCCAGCGGTAATGTTGATTGCTGCAGCCTTCTTCACTCGCGCACTTAAAGTGGGCTAAGCGCACTTTAGCCAGAACCTTCAGTATTGCCTGGATCTGCAGCGTTGATGTCATTGATTTGATACTTGTTAATGGCATCTTGAACAACGCTTTGCTTAACTTCGCCAGCTTTAGCGAGTGAAGCCAAGGTTGCTATAACAATTGACTCAGCATCAACCTTAAAGTGACGACGCAGAGCACCGCGAGTATCAGAGAGGCCAAAGCCATCAGTACCGAGTGAGACAAACTCTTGCTCTACCCAAGGAGCGATCTGATCTTGCACTGATCGCATGTAATCGCTAACCGCAATAACTGGACCAGGTGCACCCTTTAACTTATTGGTGATGTAAGCGCTGCGATGGCTATTTGGATTTAGGAAGTTATGGCGATCTACTGCAAGTCCGTCACGTCGTAGCTCATTCCAAGAAGTAACTGACCAAACTGAAGCAGAAACTCCCCAATCTGATTGAAGTAAATTTGCGGCCTTGAGCGCCCAGTTGACACCAACGCCAGATGCCAAAATTTGCGCATTCTTCTTGCGCTGTTTGGCACCGTTCTGGAACAGGTAAATTCCCTTTAACAACCCATCGATATCAAGATTATCTGGTTCAGGTGGCTGAATGTATGGCTCGTTATAAACAGTTAAGTAGTAGTAAACGTTCTCACTATTTTCGCCGTACATGCGTCGCAGACCATCTTTGACAATGTGACCAAGTTCGAAGGCAAATGCTGGATCGTAAGCAATAACAGCTGGATTGGTAGATGCCAACAACGGTGAATGGCCATCTTCGTGTTGTAAACCTTCGCCATTTAACGTCGTGCGACCGGCAGTTGCACCGACCACGAAGCCACGTACCAGCTGATCGGATGCTGCCCAAAAAGCATCTCCCGTGCGCTGGAAACCAAACATTGAGTAGAAGATATAAATCGGAATCATTGGTTCATCGTGAGTCGAGTACGAAGAACCAACTGCAGTAAACGATGCTACTGATCCGGCTTCGTTAATTCCTTCGTGCAAGATAACGCCAGAAGTAGATTCCTTATAAGACAAGATCAATTCGCGGTCAACTGCGGTGTATTGCTGTCCGTGAGGAGAGTAAATCTTTAGCGTTGGAAAGAGAGAATCCATTCCAAATGTGCGCGCTTCATCAGGAATGATCGGTACTAAACGTGCGCCAAGTCCCGGATCTTTCACTAAGTCTTTAAGCATGCGAACAAAGGCCATAGTTGTGGCGATTTCTTGTTGACCTGATCCGCGACGAACGGATTCGTAAGCCTCATCTCCTGGTTGTTGCAATGGTCGCGAGACGCTGCGACGACGTGGGAGAGATCCGCCTAGCGCCGCACGACGTTCTTGCAGATACTTGGCTTCCACTGAATCCTCAGCTGGCTTGTAATAAGACGGTGTGTATTTATCTAACTTGTCATCAGAAATTGGAATTCCCAGACGATCACGGAATTCGCGAATATCTTCCAGGGTCATCTTCTTCATTTGGTGCGTTGAGTTACGAGCCTCAAAGTGCGAACCTAGAGTCCAACCTTTAATAGTCTTCGCCAAGATTACTGTCGGGCGACCATTTGGTTGTGATGCTGCGGCATATGCTGCATATAACTTGCGGTAATCATGTCCACCGCGCTTTAACGCCCAGATTTGATCATCTGACCAAGTTGAAACCATTGCAGCAGTACGTGGATCGCGACCAAAGAAGTTTTCACGGACATAAGCGCCACCTTCGCCCTTAAATGTCTGGTAATCGCCATCTAAAGTGGTGTTCATCAAGTTAACTAGTGCGCCTTCGCGATCCTGAGCCAATAGCGGATCCCATTCACGGCCCCACACGACCTTGATGACATTCCAACCAGCGCCACCAAAGATCGATTCAAGTTCTTGAATAATCTTGCCATTTCCGCGCACTGGTCCATCAAGGCGTTGCAAGTTACAGTTAACAACAAAAGTTAAGTTATCTAAATTCTCGCGCGATGCCAGGCCAATTGCGCCCAAGGTATCTACTTCATCGACTTCACCATCACCAAGAAATGCCCAAACATTTTGCTGGCTCGTATCTTTAATTCCGCGGTTCTGCAAGTAACGGTTAAATCGCGCTTGATAGATCGCATTAATTGGTCCGATTCCCATTGAAACAGTTGGGAACTGCCAGAACTCAGGCATTAAACGTGGATGCGGATAAGAAGAAAGCCCTCCGCCTTTATGCGAAAGCTCTTGTCGGAAACCATCTAGCTGATCTTCGCTTAAACGACCTTCCATAAATGCACGCGCATACATTCCAGGAGAAGCATGTCCTTGGAAGAATACTTGATCTCCACCACCTGGATGATCTTGTCCACGGAAGAAGTGGTTGAATCCAACTTCGTAAAGTGCCGCAGATGATGCATAAGTTGAAATATGTCCACCGACACCAACACCAGGTCGCTGGGCACGGTGCACCAACATCGCCGCATTCCAACGGATAAATGCGCGGATACGACGTTCTATCGCTTCATCGCCAGGGAAGGCAGGTTCATGCTCAGGAGTAATTGTGTTGATGTAATCAGTATTGCGAAGAGCGGCTACTCCGATATTTTTTTCGTGGGCACGCTGTAGCAATTTCAATATCAAGAACCGAGCACGAACGGGTCCGGCGCTATTGAGTGCGGCATCGAATGAGGCCTGCCATTCGGCTGTCTCGGTCGGGTCGATATCTACTAGTTGGTCGATGATCTGATCTGGGACGCCGAAATTCTCGCTCATGGTCGTATTCTCGCGCTTACGCTGCGGTAGAGCAAAATGAGCAGAGCTTTCGTCTCAGAAAACCCACGTCAAACCCTTGTCAAAGGTCAAATGTTTCGGTGGACTTATCCCGTGGCAAAGGGGATGGGATTTGCTCAAGGCGAGATCGTCCTTGAAGTCGGATATGACACTGATTGCGATAGCGCATTACGTAAAGAGATCGCCGCAACTGTCGGAACCAAATTTGTAGAAGGCACCGCCACCGAAGTTGTTGACGCGGTAATTTTATGGTGGCGCGATGGTGACGGAGATCTCGTCGATGAATTAATGGATGCCCTCACATATTTAAGTGAGACCGGACCAATTTGGGTCTTAACCCCAAAAGTCGGACGCGATGGCCATGTTGAACCAAGTGATATTCAAGATGCCGCACCGATTGCGGGATTGAGTCAAACTTCCACCTTGGTCGTTGCAAGCGATTGGACTGCAACTCGCCTGGTCGCACGAAAGGCTGGCAAGCGCTAGATTTCGCATATGAGTACATCACTTACAGGTTTATCAGTTGGATCCGTTGCTCCAGATTTCGAGTTAAAGGATCAGCACGGTGCGAAGATTTCTCTCTCATCATTTAGAGGAAGTAAGAACGTTGTAGTTCTCTTTATTCCATTTGCATTTACAGGTACCTGCACTGGCGAGCTATGTGCGATCCGTGATGACCTTGCTGCATTTCAAAATGATGATGTACAAGTATTGGCTATCTCATGTGATTCACCATTTACACAAAAAGTATTCGCAGAGCAAGAAGGTTACAAGTTTCCAGTCCTTGCAGATTTTTGGCCACATGGAGCAACAGCAAAGGCGTACCAAATTTTCAATGAAGATCTAGGTTGCGCATTGCGCGGGACATTTATCATTGATAAAAATGGCGTTATTCGTTGGGCGGTCGTAAATGGCCTCGGAGATGCGCGTAATAACGGGGATTACAAGGCTGCAATCGCCGCTCTTTAGTTAAGGTAGTATTTGCCAAGCAAGAATCGGGTGCTTAGCTCAGTGGTAGAGCGTCTCGTTTACACCGAGAATGTCGGGGGTTCGAAACCCTCAGCGCCCACCAGAAAATTCCATATGCTGTAAACACTCTTACGGAGGCACTTATGAAGGC
>JBIJCP010000093.1:0-4536 GCA_044344635.1 Candidatus Planktophila sp.
CAGATTGGCAATCCCCACAAGCGCTTTCGCGTTGCGCAACTGTTTCTATGGTCGACACCTACCGTGCGCGAAATGCGATTCGCGATGTTGGCGCAGCACTTGGGTTGCCAGCGATGGAGATAGATTTGATCGCTAAATCTCTGCCACATATCCGCGCCCGCAATATTGAGGCAACCCTTAAATCGCTTCCTGAACTTCGCTCACTTAACTTAAGCGCACCGCTTACTGCAATGGCTATTTCATTGGCGCAACGCCTAGATGGCCTGCCGCGGCATTTAGCGATGCACCCTTGCGCCGTTGTCTTATCTGATGCCGGTCTTTTAGATCGTGCGCCAGTTCAATTTAACGCCAGCGGTTATCCCATGGTGGAATTTGATAAAGATGGGGTAGAAGATATTGGTTTATTAAAACTAGATATCTTAGGTGTGCGGATGCAATCGACGATTGCGCATGCTGTGCACGAGATAAAACGCGTTGCCGATATTGATCTAGATATTGACGCTGTACCTCTAGATGATGGGGCGACTTATGAGTTAATCCAATCAACGCGCACGCTAGGTATCTTTCAAGTAGAAAGTCCGGGACAACGCGAATTAGTCGGCAAGTTAGCTCCGAAAACTTTTAGCGATTTAATTATCGATATCTCACTCTTTCGCCCTGGCCCAGTTAAAAGTGACATGATCAGGCCATTTCTTAACGCTCGCCACGGTTGGACTAAGGCGCAGATAATCCACTCCGATCTTTATTCGATCTTGGCGCAGACCGAAGGTGTGGTGGTCTTTCACGAACAAGTTATCTCGATTATCGCGGTGATGACTGGCATCTCACTCGCCGCTGCTGATGAGAAACGGCGCGCTTTAGGCAGCAAAGAAGGCCAGCAAGAAGTATGCGATTGGTTCTTTCCTGCCGCCACAGCGCGCGGTTATGAGTTGACGACGATCACTGAAATCTGGGATGTACTTCGCGCCTTCGCATCCTTTGGTTTCTGTAAAGCACATGCCGCAGCTTTCGCACTTCCTACATATCAATCTGCCTACTTAAAAACGCATTACCCCGCTGCATTTATTGCAGGAGTTTTAACTCATGATCCCGGGATGTACCCCAAGCGTTTAATGATCGATGAAGCGCGTCAATTAGGAGTTGGTTTAGCGCCACTTGATATAAATCTTTCAGGTAGCCAATACACGGTAGAAAAGAGCGAAACCGGCGGTGATAGCGTGCGGATCGCACTTACCTCAGTCTCAGGAATTAGCGATAGCGAAGTAACTTCAATAATTGCCGGGCGTCCCTATCTTGACCTCGCTGATTTCTATCGCAGATCAGGGGCATCGCATCCAATTATCGAAACCTTAATAATGACTGGCGCATTTGACCGGGTGCATGCGTTAAGCGATGGAACCATTAATCATCGGGATCTATTGCTGCACCTATCTGATCTGACGCGCTCACCAGTTGCCACAGTATCGGGCTCGCAGATGGTCTTCGGTTTTGCGCCCCCTGATGTAGCAGCCAGTGGCTTACCTGCAATGGGCGCTGCTGAAAAGGTGCGTAATGAGGTAGAACGCTTAGGTATGGATATCACCCACCATATGCTCGAGTTCTATGCTCCGTTTTTAAATGCGATCGGCGCAGTTAAATCATCAGATTTACTTTCGCTGCGATCTCAGAGTGAAGTACTTGTGGCAGGAATTAAAGTTGCGATGCAGACTCCGCCAGTGCGTTCGGGGAGGCGCGTTATCTTCTTAACTCTCGATGATGGTTATGGTTGCACTGATTCGACATTTTTCTCTGATGCGCAAGAGGGTTTTGCTTCCACTCTCTATAGTTCATCCATATTGTTAGTCCGTGGCACAACTCGCAGAACCGGTGATCGTGGCATCTCTATCAACGCCAATGGGGCCTGGGATCTGCGCGCCGCATATGAAAAATGGTCACGGCAATTAATAAAGGAAGTAGCAATACAGCAAGCGGTCCAGAAATGACCCAGGCCACGATTCTGCATGTAGATATGGATGCCTTCTATGCCTCAGTTGCTGAGTTAGATCACCCAGAACTTCGCGGCAAAGCAGTTGTTGTCGGCGCAGGTGCGCGCGGAGTTGTTCTATCTGCAAACTATGCAGCGCGTAAATTTGGAATACGAGCTGCAATGCCAGTTGGTCGCGCTCAGCGAATGGCGCCACACGCAATCTTTATCGCACCTGATCATCACCGTTACTCCGAAATCTCAGAACGGGTAATGCAGATCTTCGCTTCTTTTACTCCGCTAGTTGAACCGATCTCACTCGATGAGGCATTTCTAGATGTAACAGGAGCTCGAAAATTACTCGGCACCGGACGTGAGATTGCAATGGCAATTCGTGCACGAGTTGAGAAAGAGGAGGGCATTACCTGTTCGGTAGGAATTGCACCCTCTAAATTTATCGCCAAGTTAGCCTCACAACACTGCAAACCAAATGGCATGCTAGAAATCACCGCCGATCGCATCCTTACCTTTCTACACCCACTTCCAGTTGGGGCTATTTGGGGAGTCGGCCCAAAGACCGCCGAACAACTGGAAAGACTTGGCCTTCACACCGTGGCTGACATTGCAAATACTCCACGCGCAACGCTGATTCGCGCACTCGGAGATGCTTCTGGCGCATCTTTATATGAACTTGCTTGGGGGCGCGACTATCGCGAAGTAACTCCGGAAGAGGCTGATAAGAGCATCTCTGCAGCCGAGACCTTTGCAAATGATTTAGATAACCCAACTGAGATCTTGCAAGAGTTTCTGCGAATGACAGAGAAAGCCACAGCGCGATTGCGAGAGAAAGGTTTATTTGCAAAGACAATCTCGATCAAGGTTCGTTTTGCAGATTTTTCTACGATAAATCGTTCCAAGACTTTGCCGCTACCAATTGATAGCACACACGATATTTACGAAGTTGTTAAGGCCCTGTACCTCGCCCTGAAGATCGAACGGGCCCGCCTGCGTTTAGTCGGGGTATCTCTTGAGAATTTGCAGGAAGATTCCCCAGAACAGCTGATACTTGGCGCCCGCGAAAAGGGTTGGCGTGATGCGGAGAACGCTGTGGATCAGGCTAAGGCGCGCTTTGGGCGAGGCAGCGTCCGCCCCGGGCGCCTGATAAAACCTGGCGAGCAACAAGATAGCCGCGAAGAGTAAGCAGGGTGGTGAAGATCAACTAGCCCTACGGCCAAAGTTGTTCTATTGTGTGTATATGGCACTCTCAGATCGCGAACAACGCCTACTTGCTGAAATGGAAGAGGCGCTCTCTGCCGATGACCCACGCCTGGTCTCGACTTTAAGTGGAAAATCTTCAAAGTTCTCCGCCTCAATCGGTATCGCCATTGTGGCTGTAATCAGCGGCTTTGCCATCCTCTTCGCAGGCCTGGTCGCCCAGCTCACTCTCATTGGGGTAGGCGGGTTCCTTGTCGCGCTAGTTGGGGTAATCCTGCTCATCAATGGCGCAACCAAGGGCGCCGCCAAATTCGGAAAGACCGGCCGCTCACCAAAGCGCGCTCGCCGCTCATTTACCGAGGGCTTCACAAAGGGGATGGAAGATCGTTGGGATCAGCGAAATAACGGCTAAAACCAGTAGATCCACCTTGCCCTCGCCGCTGGCGGGGGCTTTTTTAATGCCCGAAAACACCGAGGCGCTTGTGGGGAGAGGTGGGGCGGCGATGGGAGATAAGTGGCGTAGGGTGGTTGAAAAAGGAGGAAAGTGGAGTAAAGTGGGGGATTAAGCGGAATTCTCCGCGCTGGAACCTGGGGAAGGGGGCCAGAAAAATGTTTCTCGGCACCCACGAGCCACGCCTTGATGAGAAGGGGCGCTTGATCCTTCCTGCGAAATTTCGCGAAGAGCTCTCTGCCGGATTGGTAATTACCAAAGGACAAGAGCGCTGTCTCTATGTTTTTCCATCTTCGGAATTTGCAACGATCACCGAAACCTTGCGCCAAGCACCGGTTACATCAAAGAACGCACGAGATTACATGCGCGTGATGTTTGCTGGTGCGCACGATGAAATTCCTGATCGCCAAGGTCGCGTAACTATTCCTGCCGGACTTCGCACATATGCCGGACTTGAGAAAGATTGCGTTGTTATCGGTGCAAATACGCGCGTTGAAATTTGGGATAACGCTGCTTGGAATTCATATCTATCTGATCGAGAAAAAGGATTCGCTGAAGTTTCAGAGGAGATCTTTCCAGGCCTCTTCTAATAAAAAGTAAAACAATTTAATAGCGCTCTCATTTGTGGCCACCGCCGACCAAAAGCCGGCAGTGACACCCCTTCCCCGGTGTCACTTTCGTTAGATCCGTCGGCCGGCGGTGACCAGAGATGAGAGATGAAAAATAAAAAGACAATTATAAGAAAAGGGGGAGTATATGAACGATGCGAGCACACAACATATTTCTGTAATGCTTGATCGCTGCGTTGAATTACTTTCCCCGACAGTTTTATTAAATGAAAAACCAGTGATTGTTGATTGCACTCTAGGTTTAGGTGGACATACCGAAGCCCTGCTTGAGAAATTCC
>JBIJCP010000094.1:0-4499 GCA_044344635.1 Candidatus Planktophila sp.
ACCGCGATGATTTGCGATTCCTGCAACATCGGCAGATGCGACAGAGTGGTCACCACCTAAGATGACAGCAATCTTTCCGGCGCGTGAAATTTTCTCGGTAGCTACCTCAAGGAGTTGCAACGACTTCACTAAATCTCCAGGTGGCATCAGCAAATCACCAGCGTCATAAACTTTAAGCGCTTTCAAAGCATCGATACGCAGGGCTAAGTGCGGGCGTTCAGCATCGTGTGGTAAATAATCTCCACCACGGATCGCTTGTGGTCCAAACTTAGCTCCTGAGCGATGAGAAGTACCAGAATCTATTGGCGCACCAACAATGATTACATCTGCATCGGCGTAAGAAGTGGGATCGTCAAGATCGCACTTTGGGATTCCAAGAAATGTAAAACTTGGTCCATACATATTGCCGTGGTTAACCATTGGTTAAGGATATGCGCTTTTCTTTAAGAATCGAAACCTAGGCCAACTGAATCAAGAAGCTTGAGCCAGAGGTTGCGCTTGCCACCGTTCTTATCAGCCTGATTTATCGACCATTGCGTCAGGCGAATAAAGATAAAGCGGAAAGGCTCTGGTGGAAATGGCATCGGCTTCTTTTGAACCATCTTCAATTTAGTTCGCTCATTCTCCACCCCATCTAAGAGATCGAGCATAACTTGCGCGCCAAATCGCGTTGACCCAACTCCCAGTCCGGTGTAGCCCATTACGTAGGCGACGCGACCGCCATAGGCCATCCCCCAAAATGGTGAGAAGCGAGAGCAAGTATCAATTGCACCGCCCCAGCCATGTGTAAATTTAATACCTCGCAGTTGCGGGAAAGTTTCTAAGAAAGCTTCGGCCAGATGAGCATAGGTTGTGGCATCGGTTTCATATTCCTGACGCACTTTGCCTCTGAAGTTATATATAGCATCGTATCCACCCCATAAAATCTCATTATCTTTAGTCATTCGATAATAATGAAATTGATTTCCGGCATCAGTTAAACCTTCTCGATCTTTCCAGCCGATAGCCGCTAACTGCTCTGTGCTAAGTGGCTCAGTAACTAACTGGAAGTCATATACCGGCACAACGTATTTGTGGGCGCGCTTGATCAAGGATTTAAAGACATTGGTTGCTAGCGCCACTTTATTTGCGCAGACGCTTCCATACGGCGTATGAACGATCATTCCATCTTTGGTTTGTTCAAGGCGTTCTACTTGAGAATTTTCATAAATCTTTACGCCCAATTTGATACACGCGCGTTCTAGGCCCCAAACCAATCGTGCTGGATCAACTAGCGCCGTGCCATCTGGATCCCAGAGCGCTCCCTTATAAATTGGAGATTTTACTCGCGCTTGAATTTCTTCTTGGTTTAAGAGCTCTACATTGTCCCCAAAGGAATTACGCAGCTTTGCTTCTTCAGCCAACCCTTCCATCTGCCAATCTTCTAGCGCAACCCGGAGTTCGCCATTCCATTCGAAATTACAATCAATTCCATATTTGGTGATAGTTGCTTCAATGGCATCAAGATTCTCGCGCCCCAGGCGCTCAATAACTTCCATCTCATCTTTGAAGCGGCTATATCCATTTATAAATCCATGGGTAAGTGAGTAACTGCAGAAACCGCCATTGCGACCTGATGCACCAGCACCTGTTTCGCGTTGTTCCACAACGATTACTTCACGCTCAGGGTCGGCTTCTTTTGCAAGGAGCGCGGTCCAAAGTCCGGTGTAACCCGCGCCAACGATACAAAGGTCTGCGGTTACCTCACCAATAAGACTTGGGTGAGGTAGCGGTTCAAGGGGATCTGCATCCAGCCAATAAAGTTCTGGTTGCATTATAGATAGATGTTTAAGAATCGATGGGTCGATGGTCGCCATCACGTTTTCCGGCTAAACCGGAAATCACCTCTGCAATTACTACTAGTAGTTGGCCATATATTAGCGGGCTTTGCGGCGATTGACGAACTGACCCGCTATAACAATCGCAAGTGCTAAGAAAAACATTGCAGAACCGATCACATTTGCCTGTGCAGGAATACCGCGCGCCGCAGCGGTATAGACAAATTTAGGAAAAGTTGTAACTGTTCCGGAGTTAAAGTTGGTAATAATAAAATCATCAAAAGATAAACTGAAGGCAAGCAGTGCAGCGGCTGCTATACCTGGGGCAACTAGCGGAAGCGTTACCCTTCTGAAGGTTTGAAATTCATTTGCGTACAGATCCATCGCAGCTTGTTCTAAGCGCGGATCAAGGCTGGCAATACGCGCCTTCACAGTCACAACCACAAATGAGATACAGAAAACAACGTGCGCAATCACAGTTGGCCAGAAGCCAGGATTAATTTGAAATACAAGGAAGAGCGAGAGAAGTGAAGCACCTAAGACAATTTCGGGGGTTGCCATAGGTAAGAAAATAAGGAGATTTGAGGTGGAGCGACCCTTAAATTTATGGCGGCCGATTGCAAATGCAATCATTGTTCCGAGAATTGTGGAGAAGATCGTGGCTAGAAGTCCGATCTTGATCGAGTTAGATAGCGCAGTACAAACCTCAGGTGCGCCACAAGGATTCTGCCAGTTTCCAAAGGTAAAACCCTTCCAAACCAAGTTGCTCTTTCCAGAGTCATTAAATGAGAAGGCGAAGGTGTAAGCAACTGGAATAAATAAGTAAGTAAAGGCGAGCACCATATATACGCGAATTAAATTGCGGCCAAACCAACGTGATAACTTTGCGCCGGCTGGGATTGTAGGAATCGTTGGATCGGCAACTTTTTTGCTCATACCAACTCCTCCGTACCGGCCTTGCGGATATAAAGCGTTACCAGAATCAGAATGGCCGCCATCAAAGTAAATGAGAGCGCAGCTGCAGTTGGGTAATCCACAATCTTGAAATATCTCGACTCAATTACATTGCCGATCATCTTGGTATTTGGGCTACCTAGAATCGCTGCATTTACATAATCACCTGCTGCAGGAATAAAGGTCAAGAGAGTTCCGGCGACAACTCCCGGCATAGATAGCGGCAGCGTGACTTTACGAAATGTTGTAAATCCATTGGCGTATAAATCACCTGATGCCTCAAGAGTTCTTGGATCTATCCGATCAATTGAGGCATATAAAGGCAAGGTCATAAAGGGTAGGAAGTTATAGGTCATACCCATTACAACTGCAAAGGAGGTTGATGTAAGAGTTGTGCTTGGACTAATAATTCCTATCGTTCGCAGAGTTGGGACGACAAAACCCTCTTCTCCGAGGATCTGCTTCCAGGCGACGGTGCGAAGGAGGAAAGATGTAAAGAATGGAGCAATAACTAATACCAGTAATAGATTCTTATATCTTCCCGCTTTAAATGCGATCGCATAGGCAAGTGGATAAGAGATGGCCAGCGCGAGAACTGTTGCAATTAGCGCGTAGACAAATGAGCGAGTAAATTGTTCTCTATTTTCAATAAAAGCATCGATGTAGTTTTGAAAACGTAGCGTTTGTTCGTATTGACCAGTGTCTCCCCCAGCTATCGGAGTTTGGGTTGATGTCTGAGCTAAATTTACAATCGGCAGAATGAAGAAGGTAAAGAGAAAGAGAAACCCGGGAAGTAAGAGCAGGTAAGGGGTGCGAATCTTTCCCATCAGAGCTGCGACTTACTCTTCGTCTAGAACTTCAGGGTTAACTTCTGAGCCAGCGGTAACATCTTCATCTCCGCGGAGCGCAAAGGTGAAAACCGGCTCCCAAGAGATATTTACCGCATCGCCCTTCTTAAATGGTGCAACGCCATCATCGTTCTGCTCAAAGACAATCAACTCTTTCCCCCAAGGCATGGCGACTTGGTACTGAGTTGAGACACCGATATACGAAACATCTTCAATTCGTCCACCACTCAAGACATTTCCAGATACTGGAGTATTAAGCAGAGAGATCCGGAACTTTTCTGGGCGAATACCTGCATAGATCGAATTATCGGTTGCATGTGAGCGGCTCTTTGGAAGTGAGATCTTCTGCCCATATAAATCAGCGATTATTGAATCGCCATCATTTCCAGAGATTGTTCCCTTAATCAGATTTGATTGACCAAGGAAGTTAGCCACAAAGGCGGTCTTTGGGTTGTCATAGAGATCAGCAGGTGAGCCCATCTGTTCAATCTGGCCTTCATTCATAACCGCGATGGTGTCAGCCATGGTCATAGCTTCTTCTTGATCGTGGGTAACGTGAACGAAGGTAAGGCCAACTTCTTTCTGGATCCACTTTAACTCGATCTGCATCTGGCGACGCAACTTCAAATCAAGTGCACCGAGCGGTTCATCGAGCAAGAGCAACGCTGGACGATTTACGATGGCGCGGGCGAGGGCGATACGTTGTTGCTGTCCTCCAGATAGTTGAGTTGGTTTACGCCCCGCTAAATGCGGCAACTCAACTAGATTTAAAACCTTATTTACTTCTGCATCAACATCTTTTATACCGCGACGGCGCAAGCCAAATGCGATATTTTCAAAGATGGTTAGATGCGGAAATAAGGCATAGTTCTGAAAAACA
>JBIJCP010000095.1:0-4360 GCA_044344635.1 Candidatus Planktophila sp.
AGTAAAGAGTGGGAATTGAACTGAAATACCTAGGCCAACCATAAATAAGGTAATCAACGAGAAGACCAGAATATGCGAGGACCAGAAGAGTCCGAAGGCTATAAATTGAAGCGAGAGCGCCAGCTTCAACTGTTCATCAGCGTGGAATCTCTTTAGTACTCGCCCGGCATACCAACGACCTGTACCAACGCCAGTACCGAAGGCAATTACTGCAAGAGTTGAAATAGCAGCGCTAGCATCGGTGCGATCGCTAATAAGAGATGCCGACCAGAAAGATGTCGCGAACTCTGCGCTAATTGAGATAAAGAAACCTGTCCAAGAGAACCAGTAACCTTTAGATAACTTTCCGCGCTGTGGACCAGATTCATCTGGAATATGCGAATCTGGTTCAAACTTTCGCCCCTTAATGAATAGCGCTAGTGCGAATGGGATTGTGATCAATAGCCCAACTCGCCATTGATCGCGAACAATATTTGCAGTCGAGCCGATAACAAAGTTTCCAGTTACAAATCCAGCGATTGCAATGGCATTTAACTGTGCAACCGCGGTGTGAGAACGCTCTGCAAAGAGATGAGATCCAGCGGTATTAACATTGTTAATCACGACTGAAGTTCCAAGACCTGCAATTAGCGTTGCCAAAAGAGTCAGTTGTACCGGGGGAGCAAAGACAAAGAAAGTTATACCTATTGAAAAGACCGATAAGCCAATCCAGGTTGTGTTTGATCGCCCAAAACGATGAACTAGCTTTGAGTTAAAGCCACCAGCGATTATGGCGGCAACGCCTAAAGCAGTTCCGTGAAGCCCGGCGATACCAAGAGAAGTGCCCTGATCTTCGCGTAACAAAGCCTGTGAAGGACCAAATCCACCGGTAAAGAAATTGACCGTGGCTACTTGCAGCGCGAGCAGCCAGAACTGCCCGTTACGCTGAAAAGTTTTTGGCATCTATCTTTTACAGGGCTGCTACTACAAATTCGATAGATGCAGTCAACGCATCGATATCACTTGGATCAACAGCAGGAAACATTCCGATACGCAATTGGTTCTTACCTAATTTGCGATATGGCTCGGTATCTACGATGCCATTTGCACGCAGCGCGGCAGCAACTGCAGTTGCATCAATGGCTTCATCAAAGTTAATTGTTCCCACAACTTTAGACCGCATCGCCGGGTCAGTAACAAATGGAGTTGTATATGAAGTCTTCTCTGCCCACGAATATAATTTCGCTGAAGATTCGGCGCTTCGACCAGCGGCAAATTTAAGTCCGCCATTGGAATTCATCCATTCAATCTGGTCGGCTAGCAACATTAAAGTGATCAAAGCAGGTGTGTTGTAAGTCTGATCGAGGCGTGAGTTTTCGATTGCAATTCCGAGATCAAAGAAAGCTGGAACCCATCGGCCGCTCGCCTTTATCTTTTCAGCGCGTGCGAGAGCTGCAGGACTCATTAGCGCGAGCCAGATTCCACCATCTGATGCGAAAGACTTTTGAGGCGCAAAGTAGTAAGTATCAAATTCTTTAGCATCAACATCTAGCCCACCTGCGGCGCTAGTTGCATCTACAAGAACGAGCGCACCATCGGTTCCGGCAGGACGCTTAATTTGCATCGCAACGCCAGTCGATGTTTCGTTATGAGTAAGTGCGTAAACATCTACGCCAGCTTCCACTGCAGCTTGCGGATGCGAACCAGGTTCTGCCTTAATAACAGTTGGATCGCCTAAGAACGGCGCTTCTTTTGCAGCTGCGGCAAACTTAGAGGAGAACTCTCCAAAGACAAGGTGTTGTGATTTATTTTCAATTAAACCAAAAGTTGCGATATCCCAGAATGCAGTTGAGCCACCATTGCCGAGCACAACTTCGTAACCTTCAGGAAGAGAAAATAGCGAGTTGAGGCCTTCACGCACGCGGTGCACAACGTTCTTAACTGGCTTCTGGCGATGTGATGTTCCGAGTATCGACGAACCAGATGCTGCTAGCGCAGCTAGCGCTTCAGGACGAATCTTTGATGGACCACAACCAAATCTTCCATCGCGCGGTTTTAAATTATCTGGGATCTTAATATCGGAGCTCATGGGCTAAGACTACGGGTAGTAGCGAGTGATCTCCCACTCAGCGTTGCTGTTAGCCCGCTCATAGCGCAGGCGATCGTGAAGCCGTGAATAGCGCCCCTGCCAAAATTCAATACTGATTGGCAGTACGCGATAACCACCCCAATGTGGTGGCTTCGGTACCAATGAACCTTCTGGCCACTTCTCTGCCGCACCAGCAAATCTCTGCTCCAACTCTTCACGCGATGCCAGCGGCGCAGATTGCGCGCTCGCCCAAGCACCAATCTGACTAGACCATGGCCGAGTTGCAAAGTAATCAGCGGATTCAGATTCGCTAATTTTCTCTGCAAATCCACTAATCGAAACTTGTCGCTCCATTGCAAACCAAGGAAATAAAAGCGTTACTTGCGAATTCAACTCGATCGCCTGGGCTTTACGTGAAGAGTAATTTGTAAAGAAGGTAAAACCACCTTCAGAGATATCTTTCAGCAAAACAGTGCGGGTTGAAATATGCTCTTTATCTCCCAGAGTTGATAGAACCATGGCATTGGGTTCGACGATAAAGGAATTCTCTGCCGCCTCTTTCAACCAGCCCGCGAAAGCGGCAAAGGGATCGGCCGGTAAATTTTCTAGCCCGACCTCTCCATAAGAGCGGCGCATGGCGCGGATAGCTTCACGGTCGAGTTCGCTCATAGATGTATCGAACCTCACTTTCCTACCCGCGTCATCTTCAACCCAAAGTGGTGGTCACCGCCTCTTGGAAGGTGCAGAATTGGAGTATGTCAGATGATTTCAAACCCGGCCTGGAAGGCGTAATCGCCTTCGAATCACAAATTGCAGAACCAGATAAAGAGGGAAGCGCACTTCGCTATCGCGGTGTAGATATCGACGACTTAGTCGGTCGCGTTACCTTCGGCAACGTTTGGGGATTGCTCGTTGATGATCAATTCAATCCAGGACTTCCAAACGCCGAATCATTTCCACTGCCGGTTCACTCAGGTGATGTGCGCGTAGATGTGCAATCAGCCATTGCAATGTTGGCACCTGCTCGGGGGTTTAAACCACTATTAGATATTTCTGATGAAGAAGCGCGCGACAATCTCGCTCGCACATCAGTAATGGTGCTCTCTTATTTAGCGCAAGCCGCACGCGGCATTGTTGCAGCACCGGTTCCAGAATCTGAAATTGATAAAGCGCACACTGTTGTAGAACGCATGATGATCCGTTGGCGTGGTGAACCAGATCCACTTCACGTTCGTGCAATCGATGCTTACTTTGTATCAGCAGCAGAACACGGAATGAACGCATCAACATTTACCGGTCGCGTAATCGCATCAACTGGTGCAGATGTTTGTGCGGCAATCTCTGGCGCAATCGGCGCAATGTCTGGTCCACTTCACGGTGGTGCACCATCTCGTGTTTTGCATATGATCGAAGAAGTTGAAAAAACTGGCGATGCCACTGCTTATGTAAAAGGTTTGCTCGATCGCAAAGAACGTTTGATGGGATTTGGCCATCGCGTTTATCGCGCCGAAGATCCACGCGCTCGCACACTTCGTCGTACCGCCAAAGAACTTAATGCTCCACGTTACGCAGTCGCCGAAGCGCTAGAACAAGCAGCGCTTAAGGAACTTCGCGAGCGTCAACCAGATCGTGTACTAGAAACAAATGTTGAATTCTGGGCGGCAATTATTTTGGACTTTGCAGAAGTTCCGGCTCCGCTCTTTACATCAATGTTTACCGCTGCACGCACTGCAGGATGGTCGGCCCATATTCTCGAGCAGAAGCGCACCGGACGTTTGATCCGTCCTTCGGCGCGCTATGTTGGAAAAGGCCCGCGTAAGCCGGAAGAAGTCGATGGCTGGGATGGCTCAGTAGGCCTCTTACACAACTAGCCCTGCCTATTTTTACCCCTAAAGGGGGCAATGGAAAGGTTTTATGTAAGGCCCATTGCAACGCCTAGCCTTTATAACAATCCTATAAATCGCTGGCTAAAGCCTTATTTAAAGGGGTTTTAGTTTGATCTTGACCCTCAAATGTTATGGAATAAGTGCACTAGAGAGCCATACCTCGTGAGCTCTCAAAATATTTGGAGGATATATGAATAAAAAGCGTTTCGGCGTTGTCGGCGTTATTGCCGCAGCAGCGCTCGCAGTATCAGCGCTCGCAGTTCCATCTGCATTCGCTGCAAAGAAGCCGATCGTAATCTGGGCTGACGAAACACGCGGACCAGCTCTACTTAAGCTTGTGAAAGATATGGAAAAGACCGTTCCTGGTTACTCAGTAGATGTTAAGTCATTTGCTTCATATGACGCG
>JBIJCP010000014.1:0-14526 GCA_044344635.1 Candidatus Planktophila sp.
CAGCAGCTAGATCCACTTAAGGACTCCTTTAATATCAAATCTCTTGGGGAGATTTATGGGCGGGCTAAGAGCGAAAGTCTGCCCGAAATCCGAGCAACCTTCACACCACCCGGCAGGCTCGCCTCGCCTTGGCCGCGCCAAGAAGTGACCAGCGCCTCGACGCCAGTGAGGTGATCTGCGCTCACAGAGCCGCTGGGCGCCCCTGCAGCGTAGATCGCGGCCCGAAGTACGCGAGAGCGGATAGCCCGAGGCAGCTCGGCAAGGGCAGCGCAATCTAAATCACTTAAATCAATTCGCGAGATAACCGCTTGGGCCATTTCATCTAAAGCATCCGCGTCATCACGCAAAATTGCTGCACTGCGTGCCAAAGCCGCTGCAATACCGGGACCGATCTCTTCTTCCATAACTGGCATCACTTTATTGCGCACACGTACTCTAGAAAACTTTTCATTTAAATTATGTGGATCGTTCCAAGGAGTTAATTCTGCTTCTGCACAGGCTGCAACTGTTTGCGCTCTGGTTAAATGTAAAAATGGCCGAGCATACTTTCCATTTACAACTGCCATTCCGGATAAAGATCGAGTTCCTGATCCGCGCGCTAAACCAAGTAGCACTGTCTCGGCTTGATCGTCTCGCGTGTGGCCTAAGAAAATTTGAGAAGCGCTATATGCATGAGCAATCGAATCTAGCGCCGCATATCTAGCAGTGCGAGCATCTGCTTCTAGCCCGGAACTTTCTACAACTGAGACTTTTTCAATGATTACTTCTTGGTAACCCATCTCTTTTAATTCTTTCTGAACTTTTTGAGATTGCTCACCCGAACCACTTTGCAATTGATGATCAATGGTGACCGCGATTAAGGTGATTGCAAGTGGTGGCGCTTCTTTGGCCAATGCATATGCCAGTGCAAGCGAGTCTGCGCCACCTGAAACTGCTACTACGACAGAATCTCCCGCGGTTAAATTCTCAAGAAATGGGCGAACTGCATTGCGAAGATCGAGCAGTGCCGAAGTCATGGTCTAACTCTAGACCCGACCACCGAATGGCATAAGCCCCTTGATGCTATAGATATTGGAGTAGAGCAAGCCTTTTCCTTTTGAGTTCGCTTCCCACATCATTCCGTTACCAGCATAAATAGTGATGTGGTGGATCGATGAAATAGTTCCTTTATATGAATAAAAGAGCAGATCACCGGGTACAAGTTCATCTAATGAAACATGCTTGGTGTAACCAGCATAGAGTGAAGAGTTAAGGCGATCCCAATTTGGCCAACCTAAACCTGCTGATCTATATGCGGCATAGACAAGACCAGAACAGTCAAATGCATTCGGTCCCTCGTCACCCCAAATGTATGGCTTACGCGCTAATACCTGTTTCTTTGCAAATTCCACTGCCTTCGCACGTTGTGCTTCATTTGTTCGAATCGTTGAGCGCCCCTTGAATCCCAGATCCGGCCAAACCTTTTTCTGACCACCTGTAGTAGCCGCAGTATTAGCCCGACTTTCTTCAAGTAAAGCTAAAGCTCGTTGTTGTTCTAGGGTGATTCGAACTCGCTTAGCACTGGCAAGTTCGCGTGCCAACTTATCTTGGATATCTTGCAGTTTATCAACTTCTTTTTGTTGCAGAGATCGCGCATCGTCTGCAATTTTCTTTGCGGCTGCGACTTTAGTCGTTGCTGTTTCTTGCACAATTTTTGCTTCGTCGGCTTTAACTTTTGCATCACGAGCAATAATTTCGGCTGCTTTGTATCGCTCAAGCGCCATCGTATTTTGCATTCCTAATTTATCTAAAGTCGAGATTTGATCAATTAAATCTTGTGGGCCATTTGCACTAAGCAGCGGTTCAATCTCTGTAAGTGAGCCTCCCATTATGTAGGCACTTGCCGCCATCTTTCCGATCACGCGATGGGCCTGTGAAACGGCTTTTTGGGTTTCGCGGGCATACTCGGCAGCGGCATTTGCTGCAGTGGTTGCAATTGCTAGCTCATTCTTTGCTTTTACATATAGCGCTTGGGCTGCATTTGCTTTAGCAGTTAATGTACCAAGCGTTTGATTCGCTGCCGCTAATTTCTTGGCGGCTGCATCGGCCGCCTTCTTTTTAGCGGCTTCTGCTTTCTTAGCAGCTTCGATTTGCGCCAGAGTAGGTTTTGGAGTCGCCGCAATTGCAGGCGTGATCGTTAGCGTTAAGCCAAAGATCACAGCCAGCGCTACTGCCTTACCGCGAATCAACACAAAAAACCCCCAACAGGTAAGCCCTCAGAATAAGTCAGTTTCCTGAGTAACTTCGGAGATCGCCGTAAGTGTCGCTAGTTGGATACATCTCTCTTTGTGAATAGAACTGTTGCGATAATTAAGGCAACGCTCACATATATAGCTGAAAGAGTTAGCGCGTGCGAATATGAAACGCTCTGGCTTCCACCGGTTGCGATCGTTCCCAGTTGATTTCCAGGAAGCCATTTCAGGGTGCTGGATCTAAGCGCCCCAACAATATTTTCGATAATCAGCAGCCACAGCACGCCCAACGAAATCGAACTTATTGGTGAGCGCAGAACAATTCCAAGAACCATTCCAATAATGCCGAACCCCAAAATTGAGATAAAGACATTTAAAAGCGTCTGAGCAATATCTAGTCGGCCATCACCGTTAAACCAGAGCTCAGTGCTGACATTCTGGCTTCCGGCTAGTGCATATGAGATACCGATAGATAAAACTGCGCTAACCAAGGTCATGATCATCGCGAATACTTTCATAGAAGCTAATTTGCCGACCAAGATACGAATTCGACCTGGTTGACGAACCAATAAATTTCGCAAGGTTCCTAGTGAATACTCTTGCGCTGTTTGAGCTGCAAAGACACAGAGCGCAATGATTCCTAATAGATTGCCAATACTTGAGAATGATTCGGTTGCACCGCCAGGGAGTGAGAGCATCTCGCGGGTAATTCGCATACCGCGATCACCGTTTCCTTGAGGCGAATCAATCATTAAGAAAAGTACTGATGAGACTAAAACGCTAAAGAAAGCAACTGCGCCGAGTGTTCCCAAAAGCAAGGTAGGACGGCGTAATTTGCGCCATTCTGCAAAGAAGATTCGTAGGAGGCTAGTAATCATTTCTGCTCTCCCGTCATTTCAAAGAAAGTCTCTTCCAGATTTGGTAGCTGCGGTGAGAGTTGGGTTAAGAGAATTCCGCTTTCAAAAGCTAACTTATTTAAAGTTCCCGCCCATTCCGCCGGACCTTCGATATGCGCCGCACCATCACGCAGATGCGCTTTATGACCAGCGGCTTGTGCGATCGCAATTATCTTCTGCAGATCTTGCTCATTCGCAGTTTTTACAATCATAAATGGTTGCTGTTGATCAAATAGATCTTGTATCGGGCCCGCAAAAACTACTTCGCCTTTACGTAACATCACCAAGTATTCGCTAATGATTTCTAGCTCAGATAATAAGTGAGAAGAGACAAATACGGTGGTTCCTTTATCTGCTAATTCGCGAAGTAATTGCCGGATTTCTTGAATACCTTCTGGGTCTAGCCCATTCGTTGGTTCATCAAGAATTAATAACTTTGGATTTGGAAGTAACGCAGCCGCGATACCTAAACGCTGCTTCATGCCTAATGAATAAGTCTTGTACTTTGACTTACCGCGATCTGCTAAGCCAACTTGTTTAAGTAGTTGATCAACTCGCTCTTGCGGAAATCCACCAAGAGTTGCTAAAACTCGTAAATTCTCAGCACCAGATAGCGCAGGATAGAAAGCAGGGCCTTCAATCATTGCGCCAACACTTGATAGGTACTTTTCTGGTGAGGAAATCGGCTCACCCAAAATATGACCATTTCCACCCGTTGGTGAGATCAGACCAAGCAGCATTCGAATCGTGGTTGTCTTTCCTGCACCATTTGGGCCGACAAAACCACAGATCGTGCCTAGCGGAACTTCAAATTTTGCGTGTGATACCGCCAGGCCAGTGGCATATTTCTTACTTAAATCATCTACTGAGATTGCGAGTTTAGGCATGTATTGAATATAGCAATTGCACCTTAGAATTATCGGCGTGAGTAATGAGACTTGGGGCTATCAGCCGCGTAATCCGCGACCTGCCCCAGATTGGGATGTAAATCCCCAGACCGATGCGGTGCGCGCCGGTCTGGCCCGATCTGGTTTCGGAGAAACATCCGAAGCGCTCTATCTAAATAGCGGATTTACATATTCATCTGCGCAAGAAGCTTTCGATTCATTTGCAGATGAAACAGACCACTATCTATACAGCCGATTCCATAACCCAACCGTTCAGATGTTTGAGAAACGGTTAGCGGCGATTGAGGGCGCTGAATATTGTGTTGCCACAGGTTCAGGAATGTCTGCCATGTTCGCCTCAATTGCTTGTTTAGTTCGCGCGGGTGATCACGTAGTTGCTTCAGCTGCAATGTTTAGTTCTTGCCATGTTGTGCTGACCGAAATTTTGCCTAAATGGGGTGTAACCATTGAGTTGGTTAAAGGAAACGATCCGGCAGTTTGGGCAGCAGCGCTCAGCAAATCTACAAAGGTTGTCTTTATCGAATCACCAAGTAATCCACTGATGGAAATTGTTGATATTCGCATGGTCAGTGATCTTGCACATAGAGTCGGCGCAACGGTAATTGTTGATAATGTGATGGCATCTCCAGTACTGCAGAAACCACTTGAACTTGGCGCTGATGTAGTTATGTACTCAGCGACTAAACACATTGATGGACAAGGTCGAGTAATTGCCGGCGCAGTCTTGGGCTCTTTCTCATACATACACGAATCATTGGTTCCATTTATCCGCCATACCGGTCCAACGCTCAGCCCATTTAATGCGTGGGTTCTCCTAAAGTCTCTGGAGACAATGGAGATGCGTGTGCAACGGATGTGCCAGAACGCACAAGCAATCGCTGAATTTTTTGAGACGCGGAAAGAGATTAAATCCGTGAAATACCCGGGCCTTAAATCGCATCCTGATTACGCAATTGTGCAGAAGCAGATGAGTGGTGGGGGCAGCACTATCGGTATTGAATTTGCGGGCAGTCAGAAAGATGCCTTTAACTTTATGGATGCGCTTCGCATTATCGATATCTCAAATAACTTAGGTGACAGCAAATCACTGATAACTCATCCATCTTCAACTACCCATCGCCGCTTATCGCCAGAAGTTCAGGCAGAAATGGGTATTACACCTTCAGTGATACGTCTTTCAGTGGGCCTAGAGCATGTTGACGATCTGATTAAGGATTTAACTCAAGCCTTCAACAACTGAGCTGCAACTAGCAGCACCGACAATAAGCTTAAGTAAGTAATTGACCAATGAAATATCTTTCCGGCGATCTTTTCATAATTTTCTGACTTTTCATCTAAACCACGTAGCTGCCACGCAAATACCGCGCCTAAGATCAAATTGAGAAGTTGCGCCCATACTTGCAAATCTGCATTTATAAAGAGTGCAACGGATGACGCAATCATCGCGATTGTGTAAACCCACATCTGGCGAAGTAAGTGTGTTTTGGTAGCTACAACAGGCAACATAGGAATACCGGCTGCGGCGTAATCATCTTTATATTTAATCGCCAGCGCCCAGAAATGTGGTGGCGTCCAGAAGAATATTACGAAGAAGAATGACCAGGCGGTCACCGATAGTGAGTTAGTTACCGCGGCCCAACCAATAAACGCTGGCATACAACCCGCAGCTCCGCCCCAAACAATATTTTGAGTTGTTCTTCGCTTCAGTCCAATTGTGTAAACAATTACATAGAAAGCGATGGCGATTAAGGTTAATAGAGTTGCTAGCGGAGTTGTGAATACGCCAAAAGTGACAAGTGCAATCAAACCAATCAGCGTTGCAAATACCGTTGCTTCTCTTTTACTCAATACCCCTGTTGCAAGTGGGCGCTTGGCGGTGCGTTTCATCAACTTATCTGTCTCAGATTCAATAACCATATTAAAAGCATTTGCGCTGCCCGCGGCTAACGTTCCGCCAAGCAAAGTTGCGATAGTTAGTGAGAGTGAAGGCAACCCGCTTTGCGCTAAAACCATCGCAGGAAGCGTTGAAACCAATAAGAGTTCAACAACGCGTAACTTCATCAGGTCTACATAGCCGCGGACTTTTGTAGATAGATTTACGCGTGAATCGATTTGCACAGGAGAAGATTACTCAGCATTAACGAGTGGTGTTCTCACCGTTCCCTAAGGATGCCCTTCTGTTGCGCGTAATTAAGAAAAATATGACGAATGACACCTCAAACAAGCCTGGATGGCGATGATCTTGAAGAGGGTAGAGATCGATAGATTTGCGCAGGTAAACTCACCATTATGAATCAAAAAAGGGTGAGTTTGCTCCTTCTATTCTCTTTATTAATCACATCAATTCCAGAGAGCGCAAGTGCCACAACTGATCAAACAACTTTGAAGTTAATTAAGACAATTACCGGTCCGATTGCTCCAAAATCTGTTCAAGCATCAAATGATGGTTTGGTTAGCGCGCACAACATGATGTATCGCCATAGCGTGACTATTTATGACGCCGAGACGATGCAACTGAAGCAAACTATTCCAGACACTGTTCAATTATCTGA
The DNA here is from genome assembly GCA_044344635.1 of Candidatus Planktophila sp. Classification (GTDB taxonomy): domain Bacteria; phylum Actinomycetota; class Actinomycetes; order Nanopelagicales; family Nanopelagicaceae; genus Planktophila. The sequence continues at coordinate 6,588 of JBIJCP010000014.1, forward strand.
TTTTGGATACTCAAAATACTCAGGAACATATAAAGGCGCACCTGTCGAAGGGGCCTTCTCACCTGACGGTGAATATCTCTACTTCACAAATTATGCGATGTACGGAAAAAGATTTAATAAAGAGGGAACCGACACATGCTCACCTGCATCTGGTTACGACAAAAGTTTTCTATCTCGCGTTAACTTAGCGAAAGGTGAGATTGACGCCGTTTATCCAGTTGGATCTGTACCTAAGGTCGTAAAAGTAACTCCTGATAACAAGTACATTCTCGTTTCAAATTGGTGTTCTTATACAGTCACCATAATCTCTGTTGAAACCCAAAAGACCGTTAAGTCAATCAAAATTGGGCGCTATCCCCGCGGAATTTCCATTTCGGGCGATAGTAAATTTGCTTATGTAGCTGAAATGGGTGGAAATCGAATTCATCGTATTGATTTAGACAATTTTGCTCTTGATTACATACCAATTGGATCTAATCCGCGCGCTATTGAGTTATCTCCTGATGGATCCAAGTTATATGCGACTTTAAATATTTCAGGAAAAGTTATCGCTTGGGATCTAGCAGCCGATAAGGCTATAAAGACAGTATCGACTGGGAAATCGGCGCGCAGTTTGGCAATCTCATCAGATGGTTCAACGCTATTTGTTGTTAACTTTCGTAGCGGAACTCTCTCTAAAGTGAGAACCTCAAATATGAAAGTTATTCAAAATATCAAAGTTTGCGCCGCGCCAATAGGAGTTACTTACGACTCGATCAATTCTCGAACCTGGGTTGCTTGTTACGGTGGATCGATTAAAGTCTTTGCTAACCAATAATTACGGTGTGAGTTTCGCCGTTAGGAGCCATTAACGGTGCTGCTATCTTGCCTAAGAAAATATCTACCGTTTTTCGTGCCCGCTCGCTAGCCGCAGTCGTTCGCTGAATTTTGTCAGCGATAATAGTGAAGGCATATTCACGATCGCCAGATTGCACATAGCCGGCCAAACTCACTGTTCCGGATAAAGTCCCGGTCTTCGCCTTAACTAAACCAACTGCTTGCGGTGCGGATTTTCTATAGCGCTCACTGAGCGTTCCAGTTTTTCCACCCACCGGCAACCCGTCTATCATCTGCGAAAATAGTGGATCTGAATGTATTTTATATAAGAGTTGCGACAAAATATCTGCGGTCAACTTATTCTCTCTTGATAAGCCACTTGCATCTCTGACGATAATTTTTGAAGGATCAATCTCTAATTCACGGAGTACTTTGTTAAAAGTTTTTACTACTCCTCTTTGATTAAATTCATTTCCCGCAGCCTTTGCTGCTAATCGTGCCATCCGCTCTGACACTTCATTATCGCTCCAAATCAAAAACCAATCCATAATTCTTTTTACAGTTGGTGAGGTGGAGTAAACAATTTGCTCTCCAGCCAGTGACTTGGCTTTCGATTCGCTAATTTTCTCAAAAGTGGTCCTAAACCCGCGTTTTTTATAATATGCCTGTAATTTTGCCACTTCTACTGAATATAGATCATTGTAATAAACTTGGATCTTTTTCACTGGCCCTTCGGAGTTTTTCTTAACTGCGTTAAGACCCTTAGATGCAAAACCGTAAAAGTAGGTTCTTTTCATTTTGGCCGCAGCATTGGCATCCATAGATATCCAAGGATCGTATTCGCCATCGATTATCAATGAATTCGGAGTTGGCCCTAGTGAAACAGATGTTGCAAAGACAGTTGAAGAATCCAAATACCTTAAAGTCGCGGCGGCAGATAAAATTTTCATAAGTGATGCCGGCTTACGTTGTGAATTAGCGTTAGATTCAAAGACAACTTCTCCGGTACTGACATCGACAAGTGAAACTGATGGGTTGTTTAAGGAGGGCGCGGCCGCCAACTTCTTAAAGACCTTGGCGGCTGCCTGTGGGTCAAAGGCCGAAGCGCTCGGTGATGCCAACACGCTTGCCGAAATAATGGCAGCGCTAAACGCCAACAGTTTCTTCACGATTTTTACTTACAACCGAGCGGTTGCAATAACAATATTTAACAGAGTCAGTCCAATTAGAGAAAGCCAAACGCTCTTCTTCATCTCGCTCTTCTTTATGTTTAAGTAACTGATTACCAGAATGGCTAGGACGATCACAAGTTTTATTGCAACTTTTACATGATCGAGCTCTTCATCTGGTTTAGCAGCGGCATAAGTACCAACCATTACTAGCCCTGCGATCAGAGCAGTTGTGGTGCTATGCAGCACACCCGAGGAAAGCTTGCGAGGATTCTTCTTCCACTGGAGCAGGAGTAATACGAGAATTCCAAGGATCGCCAACATATGCACGATATAGGCGATGAGAAATACTGCTTCCATGGTGATTAGCCCTTTCTAGCGTTTAACCTTTATTAAGTTTAGAGTGTGCTTATGGAAATTAATACACCTGCCACGATTGGGCCAGGAGAATTCTTTCCAGTAGTCGGCGTAGGACCACACGAGAAACCTTGGCCAACTGGCGCGCAATATGACCCAGAATTGTTAGAAAATGGTGATCGTCGGAATGTTCTAGATCACTATCGATACTGGTCGGTCGAAGCAATAGTTGCGGATTTAGATACCAAGCGCCACAAATTACATATCGCTATTGAGAATTGGCAGCACGATTTAAATATTGGATCTGTAGTCCGCACCGCAAATGCTTTTAACGTCTCTGCGGTTCATATCGTTGGTAAGCGCGATTGGAATAAGCGAGGAGCGATGGTTACTGATAGGTACCTGAGAGTTATTCACCATCCAACGATCGCTGACTTTGCGACTTGGTGTAAAGAAAACAACTTGCCAATTATCGGAATCGATAATGTTCCATCATCTAAGCAGTTAGAAGGATCTGATCTTCCTGAATCTTGTGTTCTACTCTTTGGTCAAGAAGGTGCCGGTATGTCAGATGAAGGCATTGATGTGTGTGCGGTTCTATATGCAATTCAACAGTACGGATCAACGCGTTCCATGAATGCATCTGCCGCTGGTGCTATCGCGATGTATCACTGGGCGCTGCAACATCTGCCCAGATTAAGTTAAAGGTTTAGTCGCCTAAATCCTCTGGGGCTGGGACATCTTCCATCGCTTCGCGCACTGCAATAAGGCGGCGATCTATCTCATTCGCCTCATCCATTCGACCTAGGTTGCGCAGAACAGATGACATGCGAGTCTCGATATCAACGATGAGTTCAAAATCTTTTGGATCATCTTCAGAGATAATCTGCAATACCCCATCCAAAGTTGCCAAGCCGTCTTCTAACTTGCCCAGCAAAACTTCCGCTTTGCCATATTCAAAAAGAGCAAAAGTCTCGCGGCGATGATCGTGGCCAGTTTCAAATACATCAATCGCTTTGCGCGCCGCTTCTAGCGCTTTTTCACCATCCCCAAGTTCTACATAACAAGAGGCGATCTTCTGATCGCAACGTGCTACCTGAATTACCTCTTTCTCTGTCTTAAAGATTAGCCGCGCTTCTTTAAAAGTTGAGATCGCTAAATCAAATTTCTTTAACTCGCGATAAGCGCAACCAAGAAGATGTAAGTCGTTAGCGGCACCTACTTGATTTCCATCAACTAAATGTTCCTGAGCGCATTCATCCATAATCTCGACAACTTTTTCAAAATTCTTTGAGGCGTACCACCATTCACCCAAGGTGCAGGCGAGTTCGAGTGAAAGAGGTGATTTACTTTCGCGCAGAATTTCTACCGCTTTACTCATCGCTGAAGCAGCTTCATCCATGCGCTTGAGTTGATTTAAGTTATATCCAATTGCAGAATAAGCCTGCGCAAGTCCTTCACTCGATTCTGTAGCGCCGAGTTCGGCAAAGATATCGCGAGCGGTTTCGGCGAGCGCGAGCGCTTCGTCATATTGACCGCGAGCAAAGATTCGGGCGGAGAGTTCGTAATAAGTATTTGCGCGTTCTGCGCCATTTACTTCCGGTATTCGGTCCCAGAGCATTTCCTCTGATACGAGCTCGTCTTGGCCATCATCTTCGCTCATCGATACCCCCTGCCTAGATATTCCACTTCGCTTGAGTTGAGATTAGTCCAAAGTGGCTCTTGAGGAGCGCTGACTTAGCCCTTTGGCGCTATTTTCCAGATGCGAATCATTTGCATCTAGGTTAAAGTTGAGCCATGCACATTCCAGATGGCTTTATAGACCTTCCTACCTCTGGCGCATTCGCCGTCGCGGCCGCCGCTGGCGTTGCCATTTCTATCCGTGGAGCGAAATCCTCGCTCGATGAAAAGACTGCGCCTCTGGCCGGCCTTACCGCCACCTTCATCTTCGCCGTGCAGATGCTCAATTTTCCAGTGGCGGCAGGTACTAGCGGTCACTTGCTTGGCGCCGCCCTTGCCGCAGTTTTGATCGGACCGTATGCGGCAACACTTTCGATAACCATTGTTTTGATTTTGCAAGCGCTCTTATTTGCCGATGGTGGGCTCAGCGCGCTTGGCTTAAGTATTTTCAATATGTCAATCATCGCCGTCTGGTTTGGTTATGGCGTATTTCTGTTGGTTAAGAAGATTATGCCGAAGAAAAAAGTCTCAATCGGTATTGCAGCCGCAATCGCTGCGCTGCTTTCAGTGCCAGCTGCTGCGGCAGGATTTGTTCTGCAATATGCAATCGGTGCAAACGCAACATTTTCAGTTTCGGCTGTCCTCACCGCAATGATCGGCACACATTTGCTCATCGGAATCGGTGAAGCGTTAATCACCTTCTTTGCAGTCGGTGCAGTTCTCGCCAGTCGCTCAGATTTAGTTTACGGATATAAAAATCAGGTTTCTCAATTAGAAATTCGGGCAAATAAATGAAGCAGAAGACATTCTTAATCTCAGGCTTCATTGCATCGCTCTTTCTTGCTGGCGTGGTTTCCTTCTACGCTTCTTCAAATCCAGATGGCTTAGAGAAAGTCGCTGGCGACATTGGTTTTATTGAAACTGCAAAAGAGAACACCAATAGCGATGGGGTGCTTGCTGACTACGGCGTTAAGGGTGTTGAAAACGAGCGCCTTTCTGTAGGTGCTGCAGGAGTGATCGGCGTAGTTGCAACTGGAGCTATTTCAACTGGACTCTTTTTCTTAATCCGCCGTAAACCTGGCGGAGCAAAATAAAGGCTCAAAGCCCTGACCTTGATCTAGTTCATAGTCACGGCCACCACCACGGACACGATGTAGGAGAACGTCTCTACCTACATCGACATTCTGTGACCCATTCGCTGCCCTCCCACGTAAAAATCTTGACGGTTCTCGCCTTTATTTCGGTCTCGGTTGCTACACCGATCACCCGCTGGCCCGCATTTATCGCCTTCTTCAGCTTAATTATCTTCACCGCGGTGATGAGCAAAATTCCACTTCTGCTTCTCTTTAAGCGCGCTTTGATCGAAATTCCCTTTATCTTCTTCGCGATATTGATGCCATTTTTTGGCCAGGGAGAAAAGTTCTCCGTTTTTGGTTTAGAACTTTATCGCGATGGCTTATTGGCCGGAACTTCGATTGTAGTAAAAGGAACACTCGGAGTTTTAGCAGCTGTCATTCTTTCAACGACAACCACCGCCCGCGAAATTTTACGTGGCCTCGAAACATTAAAGCTTCCAACAATTATGGTTCAGATCGCCTCATTTATGCTGCGCTACATAAACGTGATTAGTGATGAGATGGAGCGGATGAAAATTGCCCGAGAATCTCGTGGCTTCACCGCTACCGGAATCAAACATTGGAAAATTTTGGCAACCGCTGCGGCCGCGCTCTTTATCCGCTCATACGAGCGAGGTGAGCGAGTGCACTTAGCCATGCTCTCTCGTGGCTTCGATGGCGTGCTGCCATCTTTGAACAATCAATCTGTAACTGCGCGACAATGGATAACCGCTTTTTTAATTCCTTTTCTGGCTCTTGCCGCTTCAATTATCGCATTACTGATTGGTTGGTAGAAATGTCTAACGTACCGAGTCTGCAGATTTCTGAACTTGCTTTCGCCTATCCCGATGGCAATCAAGCGCTCTTTGGAGTCAACCTCACGATTCAAAAAGGTGAGCGCGTTGCACTTCTTGGTCCAAATGGCGCCGGCAAGACAACTTTAGTAATGCATATGAACGGAATACATCCGACTATGCAAGGAGAAGTTCGAATCTCTGGGGAGCTTGTTGACAGCAAGAATAGAGAGTCGCTCAAAGCAATCCGTTCTAAAGTTGGAATTGTTTTTCAAGATCCTGACGATCAATTATTTATGCCGACAGTTGGCGAAGATATTGCCTTTGGTCCTTACAACATGGGCTTGCGTGGTGAAGAGTTAAACAAGGTAGTTGAACAGGCGCTCTCCCAAGTTGGAATGCTCGAATTTATCGATAGACCGCCACATCACTTATCTTTTGGACAACGTCGCAGAGTCGCTGTAGCAACAGTGCTTGCGATGAAGCCAGAGATCTTGATTCTGGATGAGCCATCTTCTAATTTAGATCCGGCTAGTCGCCGCGAATTAGCCGACATACTGCGCACCCTAGATATCACCATCGTGATGGTTACCCACGACTTGCCTTATGCCCACGAACTTTGTGAGAGATCAGTGATCCTCTCTGGCGGAATAATCGTGGCCGACGGCAAGACTGATGCAATCCTTAAAGATAAAGCGCTACTGAAATCACATCGTTTAGAGCTTCCTGTAGGTTTTGTTTTATGAACAATGAAAATCCCGACTCCAAGATATAGCCACTTTTGAAACGGCGCGGTTTGCTTTAGGTAGTGGGCCCAGACAGGCTCGAACTGTCGACCCACGGATTAAAAGTCCGTTGCTCTACCGACTGAGCTATAGGCCCCACTGTAATTCGGCGATTTAACTGCCAAACACTCGCCGTATCTTAGCGGATTATTACCGACCTTTAGACGCTCGCATTAAGCGGTCGCGTATGGCAAGGGCCAATCCATCGCCGGCAGGCTCTGCAACAACCACTGATTTAAGCCCCTTTGCATCGCCTTCGCGAAGTGCGGCATACATAACTCGTGCAAAATCTTCGATGCTCTTTGGAGCGGCTAAACGAATTACATCAACCGGTGTTTCAAAATCTGCAAGAGCTATAAATCCTTCGCCAGCATTTGGTGTTCTATTTAAATCAACTGTTGCATTTGGTGCGTAATGGTTTTCTAGAGAACCGCTAACTCGAATATTTGATTCTGCGGTTAAAACTTTGAGTCCGGTTGATTCTTCAATCATCTCTATTGTTATTGCACCTGGGCGCAAGATCCGGGGCGCATCAGAGGTGCAATCGATAATTGTTGATTCCAGGCCAACGCTGGAGGGGCCACCATCAAGAATTAAATCGTTTTGATCTAGAAATTCACCGATCTCTTCTTGAACTGCTTTCGCGGTTGTCGGTGAAACTTGCCCAAAACGATTAGCACTTGGTGCGGCAATTCCGTGCCCACCGATTTTTGCAAAGGTGGAAAGTAGCGCAAGCGCAATCACGTGATCTGGAACCCGCAACCCAACAGTGGGTTGGCCACCGGTTACAAAATCTTCAGCCAGTATTGAGCGCTTTAAAACCAGAGTCATCGGGCCGGGCCAGAAATCACGGGCGAGTGAGATTGCATAATCTGGAATCTCATCTGCCCAATCCCCAAGTGATTGCATTGAATGGATATGAACTATCAGTGGATGATCTGCTGGGCGGCCCTTCACTTCGTAAATTCGAGCGACTGCTTCTTTATTTGTGGCATCAGCGCCAAGGCCGTATACCGTCTCAGTCGGAAGTGCGACCAAGCCACCAGATTTCAATAATTGAGCGGCAGACGCGAGCGCATCTGCGGTGCAATTAGAGATGAATTCGCCAGCGGTCATGTCCGCAATTATCGCTCCTTTTTGCGAGAAGATAACCACATGGCTTCGCAGGTAAAGGTAATGCAGATAATCGCCCGTATGAACGTGGGTGGACCTGCAGTGATCGT
>JBIJCP010000098.1:0-4279 GCA_044344635.1 Candidatus Planktophila sp.
TTTCGATTCTTTACGGTGCTTTTTTGGCGATTGGCGCTAAAGATATTAAACGCCTGATTGCATATACCTCAATTTCACACTTCGGCTTTATCACTATGGGAATCTTTGCAATGACAACGCAAGGGCTATCTGGTTCAACTCTTTATATGTTTAACCACGCCTTCTCAACCGCTGCACTGTTCTTGGTAGCCGGCTTTATGATCTCGCGTCGTAAATCTTCAACGATTTCTGATTTCGGGGGACTGCAGAGAATTACCCCAATTATGGCTTGGTCATTCTTTATTGCAGGTCTGTCCAGTTTGGCGCTTCCAGGACTCTCCAGTTTCGTAAGTGAGTTCTTAGTTCTAGTTGGAACATTTACTCGCTACCCAGTCGCTGCCGTTCTCGCCACATTTGGAATCGTATTGGCTGCGCTCTACATATTAATTCCGGTACAACGCGCCTTACACGGCCCAACAACTCCTGGTAATGAGAATTTACCGGATCTGACTTTGCGCGAGAAGGTAGCGATAGCTCCAGTGATGGCAGTGATAATCGCTCTCGGGTTCTATCCTTCACCTCTGCTCAATATTATTAATCCAGCTTCAGAGACTGTGATTACACAGCAAGGATTTACCGATCCAGTGCCAACGGTTAGCGAGGGCAAGTAATGACTAGTTTCGTATCGCCGACTCTTGAGTATTCACTTCTTGCTCCAATGCTCATCGTTTTAGCGGGCGCACTTATTGGCGTGCTTATCGAAGCGTTTGCTCCTCGCTCGGCTCGAGCAGGTTCACAGCTCTTTATCACCTTGACTTCGCTAGTTCTCTCACTTGCTGCGCTAATCCGTGTACGAAACGGCGCATCGACAACTGCCGCAATGGAATCTGTGACTTTTGATGGTGCAGGTATGTTGCTTCAGGCTTCTATTCTTATTATTTCTATAATCGCAGTTTTATTATTAGCCGATCAAGAGAATTTCACCGCTCTACCTTCGGCGCTTCCTGGTTCGGAGGAAGAGCGAACTGCGTTGCAGAAAGATTTAAGAGTCACTGAGATCTATCCACTCACACTCTTTGCAGTAGCCGGAATGATGCTCTTCACGGTATCAACTGATCTAATTACGCTCTTCGTTGCGCTAGAAGTCCTATCACTACCCCTCTACTTGCTGGCAGGACTTTCACGTCGCCGTCGCTTGATGTCGCAAGAGGCAGCGCTAAAGTACTTCTTGCTTGGTGCATTCTCTTCAGCCTTCTTCCTGATGGGAATTGCTTACCTTTATGGCTATTCCGCATCGACTACATTTGCCGGAATTCATGCCGCAGTAGTCGGTGGCACGGGTAACGATGTTTATCTACTTCTTGGAATCGCTTTCGTCTCCGTAGGATTACTCTTCAAAGTTGGCGCAGTTCCTTTCCATGCTTGGACTCCGGATGTTTATCAAGGTGCACCTACTGCAGTTACAGCGCTTATGGCAGCAGCCACAAAAGTTGCGGCCTTTGGCGCGATGCTGCGAATCTTTTATGTCTCATTTGCTGAGGCTTACTGGGAGTGGCGCCCAGCGTTAATTGCAATAGCCCTAGTAACAATGGTCTTTGGTTCACTTGTCGCTATCGTCCAACGCGATGTTAAGCGCATGCTCGCTTACTCTTCTATCGCGCATGCAGGTTTCCTACTCTCTGGCGTTATAGCGCTCAATAAATCTGGTCTAGATGCCTCAATCTTCTATCTCTTTGCCTACGGAGTTGCCACAGTCGGCGCATTCGGCGTTGTGACCTTGGTGCGAGATTCAGCTGGTGAAGTCACCGATCTAAATCGTTGGAGTGGGCTCGGCAAGCGTTCGCCTTTGGTAGCAACTGCTTTCGCAGGATTTTTACTCGCCTTCGCAGGTATTCCACTTACCAGCGGATTTATCGGAAAGTTTTCAATCTTTTCCGCTGCCTACGAAAGTGGATCTACTGCAATTTTGATTACTGGCGTTCTTTCATCTGCCATCGCGGCATTCTTCTATATTCGCGTTATCGTCTTGATGTTCTTCAAAGATCCAGTTGAAGATGGAACCACCGTTATTATTCCATCGGTCAATACACAAATCACAATAATTGTTTCTGCTGTTGTGACAATAGCCCTTGGAGTTTATCCAACGCCTTTGATTGATTTCATTCAAAGCACCGCCAGTTTCCTTCGCTGATGTCATCTTTCGGCATTCCAGATCTGGATCCCTCGCTAGAAGCTGATCTAGCTCTGGGTATGAAGGGCGTAGAAGAGTTACTGCGCGAACATATCAAGGGTGAATATCCGCTCGTAGAAGAAACTTCCAGACATTTAGTCGCGGCCGGCGGTAAGCGTTTACGCCCGCTTTTAACTTTGATCTCTTCACATTTCGGTGACAACACCCGCAAAGAGATTATTCCGGCTGCAGTTGTTTGCGAACTAACACATTTAGCAACGCTTTATCACGATGATGTAATGGATGAAGCACCGCTTCGCCGTGGGGTTGAAAGTGCTAATAATCGTTGGGGAAATACCATTGCGATTTTGACTGGCGATTATTTATTCTCTAAAGCATCTGATTTACTTGCTGACCTTGGACCAGAAGCGGTGCGCTTACAGGCGCGCACCTTTGAGCGTTTAGTAATTGGTCAAATTATGGAGACGCAAGGACCACAAAATGGTGAGGATCCACTTGCTCATTACCTGCGTGTGGTGGGGGATAAGACCGGTTCGCTAATAGCGACCAGTGCGCGTTTTGGGGGGTTGCTTTCTGGTGCATCTCGCGAAGTTACTGAAACGTTAACTAAATTTGGCGAACAAATTGGAATCGCATTTCAATTAGCCGACGATGTAATTGATATCGCAAGTGAATCAAATCAATCAGGAAAGACCCCTGGAACAGATTTACGTGAAGGTGTTCCAACTCTAGTAACGCTTAATGTGATGGCATCTGGCAAGAGTGAAGATGCCGAGCTGCAACGCCTTTTAAGTGCGCCAATTCACGATGAAGAGACCGTACAGCAAGTATTGCGAACGCTTCGTGGCCACGATGGATTGAACCAAGCGAGAGAGCAGTTAAGTCAGGTAGCTAAACAAGCAAGAGCCGCCTTAGGTCCTTTGCCAGTCAGCGCAGCAACAGCAGCGCTCTTCTCACTATGCGATGCTGTTATTGACCGCTCTGCCTGAGCGAACTAAGTCGTATGCTAGAAAAAATAGCGCAATCCAGATAATAAAAAAGCCAACCCATCGGGCCGTTGACATTACTTCGTGATTAACCCAAACGCCGATGATAAAAGTCAGAGTCGGAGTTATGTATTGAAGCAGACCAATTGTCGTTAGGGGCAAACGAGTTGTAGAAGCATTAAACATAAGTAGCGGTATGGCAGTAACAGCGCCAGCGCTAATTAATAAGATTGTGACGGATACCCCTTGGCCAAATTGACCTTCTCCTGTAGAGCCTAAAAATACTAGGTAAGCACAATAGGGAAGAAAGGCGATCAACGTTTCGATCGCTAGACCTTCAACCGCGCCCAAGTTAAGTTGTTTTTTAATTAATCCGTATGTTCCCCAGGAGAGAGCCACCCCGAATGCCACCCAAGGCAAGCGTCCATAATCAATCGTCAGAACAAGCACGCCAATCGTCGCTATTGAAACAGATACCCATTGCAGGCGACGCATGCGCTCTTTAAGAAGGAGAATTCCAAAGGTGATGGCGATGAGTGGGTTGATGTAATAACCAAGTGATGCTTCCACTACGTGCCCGTTATTTGTAGCCCAGATATAGATTAACCAGTTGATTGAAACTAAAATCGAAGCTGCAAAGAGTTTAGCGGCGACTTTTGGGCGTTTAAAGGTAGCTAAAGTTGATTTAAGCGATTTAGTGATCGCAAGAATAATAAAACAAAAAACCATGGTCCAAACGGCGCGATGTGAAACTATCTCCGGTGAAGTCGCTGGCTTGAGCAGCGGCCAATAAAGTGGGAAAAGCCCCCAAAGAACGTATGCACCAAGCCCATATACGAGGCCAAGTTTCTCTTTATTCAATTAACGAAAATTCACAAATTGAACAGCGAAATCCCACTTGCCTTCTTTAATCATTGCCATAGTGGTTTGCAGATCATCGCGGCTCTTGCTGGTTACGCGCAGCTCATCACCTTGAATCTGTGACTTTACTGATTTTGGACCCTCGTCACGCAAAAATTTAGCGATCTTCTTGGCATTCTCAGTTGAGATACCTTCTTTAAGTGGGCAGGAGATCTTGTAGATCTTTCCAGAAAGTTGTGGCTCAGCTGGATCAATATGCTTT
>JBIJCP010000097.1:0-4279 GCA_044344635.1 Candidatus Planktophila sp.
ACAATCGGTGATCTGTCGATCGATGTGACCGCCCACGAGGTTAGTCGTGGAGGAAAGAAGATTGCGCTAACTCGCCTGGAATTCGATTTGTTGGTTGCTTTAGCGAAAGAGCCTGGAAGAGTTTTTACAAGAGATGCCTTACTTGGTGAAGTCTGGGGCTATCGACACTCAACTGATACTCGCTTGGTAAATGTCCACGTACAGCGCCTAAGATCAAAAGTTGAACATGATCCAGAGCGCCCTGAAATCATTATGACGGTTCGCGGGGTCGGCTATAAAGCTGGAGTAATGGGCGGTTCCTAATATGAACCGATTTAGATCCAGAGTAAGAAATTCACTTGCCGCAAGGGTAATTGTTTCAACAGTACTTTTATCTCTCGTTGTAGTTTGGTTAACTGGATCTGCTCTTTATTCACAACTTTCTGACGGCGTAAAGCAGGTAAATCGAGAATCTTCTCTTGCAGAGGCCAGGTCATCTTTTTTCAATGCGCAATATCAATTTCTGCTTAACCAACGCGCCGATGTCTCAGTAATAAAAAAAGCAGTACAGGATGTAATTATCTCCTCAACTGAAGTGAGTCTGAGCCAGGATAGAAAATCCATTTTCCTAAAAAGATTTGGGACACCTTTTAGATTTTCACTGGAAGAAGAATCACCAGATTACAGCACATCCACCGATGGCCTAGATGTTGCTTCTGTTCCTGACGAACTACGGGAGAGAGTGCGTTCTAGTGATTTAGTTGATTATGAATATGCAAAAGTGCGCTATCAAAATCGTGAAGATTCTAATGTTCTAATTGCAGGTCGCAAAATTGAGATTCCCAAATCTGGAAATTATGAAATGTATCTGATTTATTCACTCAATAATCAGAATCAGACACTTTTTATCATCAAAAACGCTCTCTTTTTTACCGGCTTTGCCCTCCTCTTTCTTATCGGCTTGATTACTTGGTTGGTAGTTCGCCAAGTAGTAAGACCAGTCCGTGAAGCGGCAACGATTGCGCAGAAGTTTACTCAGGGTGATTTCTCGCAGCGGATGCAGGTAGAAAGCTCTGATGAAATTGCGACGCTCGGCACGGCATTTAACGAGATGGCGCTCTCCCTGGAATCGCAGATATCTCGTTTAGAAAACTTATCACGCGTTCAACAAAGGTTTGTATCCGACGTCTCCCATGAACTGCGCACTCCCTTAACGACTTTGAGAATGGCGTCAGAAATTATTTATAGCAAGAAAGAAACTTTCGATCCGACAATCGCACGTAGCGCTGAACTTCTTGTGGCTCAATTAGATAGATTCGAGAGACTTTTGGAGGATCTTTTAGAGGTTAGTCGATTCGATGCCAAAGTTGCCGTCTTGGAGCCAGTTGACTTCGATTTAGTTAGATTGATAGAGAGGTGCATTGAAGATGTGCGAGCCAGCGCACACGATCACATTATTTCTATAACAATCGACCACGAGACCGAACAAGTAATGATTAACGCTGATATTAGGCGAGTAGAGCGCATTATGAGGAACCTGCTTTCCAATGCGCTAGATCACGCTGAGGATAAGCCAATCAATGTGGCGGTAATCGCGACTCAAACCGAAGTCGCTGTTGGGGTGCGAGATTTTGGAACTGGTATCGAACCTTCGGCGCTCTCTCGGATCTTCGATAGATTTTGGAGAGCAGATCCATCACGTGCGCGAGTTCGTGGAGGAACCGGACTTGGACTCTCCATTGCGCTGGAAGATGCACGCTTACACAATGGTGAACTAGATGCTTGGGGGCTACCCGGACGAGGTGCGCACTTTGTTCTTACTCTGCCTAAAATCGCAGGTGAGCAGATTGGTGGAAGGCCAATTCGCCCACAACCTCAGGATTATCCCCAGAGTATTTAAATAGACATTTAAAATTTAATTTGCGCTAGAGAATCGCGCAATGAATAATCTAGCTGAATTAATATTTCCTTCAAGATGTATTGGCTGTTCACAACTTGGTATTTCAATATGCTCAACTTGTCGCAAAAACTGGCATCCCCACATTTATTATCGCACCCTAATGGTTCTAGCAAAAAACTATCCGATAGTTTCAGCGATCGAGTATTCATCAGTAGCATCTCGCGTTCTCTTGAGAGCAAAAGAGTCAAATCAAGCAGTCGCTGATCAACTCCTAATAGATGCTATTGGTCATTCTCTACGCCACTTTATAAAGTTTTATGGAGCAGGAGCGCTAGTCGCGATTCCTTCACGCAGATCTGCTACAAGAAAGCGAGGGCGTGATTTTATGAAGGAGATCACTAGCTCTTTAGCAAATTGCGAATCTCTTCAAAGTTTTGAGATTCTGCAACACCAAAGGGCGGTGAAAGACCAATCCCAGTTAAATTCAGAGCAGAGAACCAGTAATATTGCAGGGGCTTTTTCCATTTCCAACAATTTGGCGAAGCCAGCCACCGCAGGGAATATCGGGCCGGTAATTGTTGTTGATGATCTAGTAACGACTGGTTCGACCCTTATTGAGGCAATACGGGCCTTGCGTACCGCAGGCTTTGAGGTGATTGGCGCGGTAACAGGCGCCGTCGCTAACCCTTACGATAAGGGGGTTGATTTTCGAAAGGGTAGATAAATGGCACAGATTTTTGATCGCATTATGCGAGCCGGTGAGGGAAAAATTCTTCGCGATCTCAGCAAAGTTGTGGATCAAGTCAATTCATTTGAGTCTGCCATATCCGCGTTAAGTGATGATGCCTTACGCGGAAAGACTGATGAGTTTAAATCTCGCTACCAAACTGGCGAGTCCCTAGATGACCTACTCCCAGAAGCTTTCGCAGTAGTTCGCGAAGCAGCCAAGCGCACACTTGGCCAACGCCATTACGACGTTCAGATTATGGGTGGCGCAGCGATGCATCGTGGCAATATCGCAGAAATGCGCACGGGTGAAGGAAAGACTTTAGTTGCAACGCTGCCTTCATACCTAAACGCACTCGCTGGACGTGGTGTCCACGTAGTAACAGTTAATGATTATTTAGCAGAACGCGATAGTGAATGGATGGGTCGCATCCATCGTTTTCTCGGATTATCAGTCGGCGTAATTGTAAATAGCATGACTCCTTCAGAGCGTCGAGCCGCGTATAACTCAGATGTTACCTATGGAACAAATAATGAATTTGGCTTTGACTACTTGCGTGACAATATGGCTTGGACCCTTGAAGATTGCGTACAGCGCGATCACTTCTTCGCAGTTGTGGATGAAGTCGACTCAATTTTAATCGACGAAGCACGTACACCTTTGATCATTAGCGGTCCGGCAGATAAGGCAACCAAATGGTATGTTGAATTTGCCAATATCGCAGAGAAGTTGCAACGCAATACTCATTATGAAGTAGATGAGAAGAAGAAAACCGTTGGAATTTTAGAAGAAGGCGTTGCAAAGGTAGAAGAGCTATTAAAGATTGAAAACTTATATGAGGCGGCCAACACTACTTTGATTGGCTATTTAAATAACTCGGTACGAGCAAAAGAACTCTTCAAGCGCGACAAAGATTATGTAGTTATGAATGGCGAACTTTTAATCGTTGACGAGCACACTGGCCGTATGTTGGCCGGGCGACGTTACAGCGATGGGTTACACCAAGCCCTGGAAGCGAAAGAGCGGATTGAAATTCAAGATGAGAACCAAACGTTAGCCACAATCACTCTACAAAATTACTTCAGACTCTACGAGACAATTTCTGGTATGACCGGTACGGCAATGACAGAAGCTTCTGAATTCCATCAGATTTATAAACTAGGTGTAGTACCAATTCCAACTAATCGACCAATGCAAAGAATGGATCAGGCTGATTTAGTCTACAAATCCGAACTCGGTAAATTTATGGCAGTCACAAAAGATATTGTGGAGCGCCACCGTAAAGGTCAACCAGTTCTGGTTGGAACCGTTTCTGTAGAAAAGTCTGAAGAGCTATCTGCGCTCTTGAAAAAGTCGGGCGTCCCACACGAGGTACTTAATGCTAAACATCACGAACGCGAAGCATCTATCATCGCGCGCGCAGGTGTCGCGGGGGCAGTAACTGTTGCGACAAATATGGCCGGTCGCGGAACAGACATCATGCTCGGTGGCAATCCAGAATTTATGGCTGATTTTGAACTGCAACGTCGTGGGCTTTCACCAGTTGATAACGCAACTGAGTATGAAGCTGCGTGGCCAGCGGAAATTGCAAAACAGAGAGAAGCCGTAGCTAAAGGACATGAAGAAGTCGTAGCCCTAGGTGGTCTCTATGTCTTGGGCACTGAGCGCCACGA
>JBIJCP010000099.1:0-4183 GCA_044344635.1 Candidatus Planktophila sp.
AGGCTGGAATGGCGTTAATTTAGATAGAGAGTTAACTCAGATTCTTGGAAAGCGAATAGTTTTAGAAAATGATGCCAATGCTGCCGCTTGGGGGGAATTCAAATTCGGCGCAGGACGTGGGCGTAACGATTTGATGCTGTTAACTCTCGGAACCGGAGTTGGCGGAGGATTAATTCTCGGAGGTTCACTATTTCGTGGAGCTTTTGGTATTGGCGCCGAGCTAGGACATATAAGAATCGTTCCCGACGGTCATTTATGTGGCTGTGGAATTCGTGGATGTCTTGAACAATATGCATCTGGTTCTGCGCTAATGCGCCATACCCGCGAGGCGATTAGCGCAAGTCCAGATATAGCGCGCAATTTACTGGCACGGGGCGATGGCACTTTGGAGGGCTTGAAAGGCCAGCATATAACTGATGCCGCACGCGATGGCGATCCAGTTGCACTCGCCGCCTTTAATACAATGGCAAGTTATCTTGGAGCAGGTATTGCCACGTTATGCGCAGTCATTGATCCATCTTGCATTGTCTTGGGTGGGGGAGTTATAGAAGCTGGTGAAATTTTTCTTACACCTACACGTGAAGCCGCGCTTCGATTAATTCCATTTAGCGGAAAGCACCCGTATCCCGAAATTATTCCGGCAGAACTTGGCAATAACGCTGGATTAGTTGGCGTCGCAGACTTATCGCGAATTTAAAGAGCAACGCCGTCATCGCCACGATTTGAATTTCCACCTTTCCAATTTTTAAAGGCGGAGAGAGCAGAACGGAAAGTTTGCGAAGCGCTTCTCCGCGGCGGATTGGGCGCAATGAATCTATTTTGATCTTCAAATTTATCTAGCTCATCCAGGTAAGAAGTCGGCGCTGACTCATCCAAAGATAAGTTCTCTACCATTGCTTGAAATTCCATTTCAATTAACTCGCGCTCTGTAGCGTCATCTGGGCCATCTTGGCGCTTATCTTTATCGCTCATTACTCCTGCTCCAGGGTGCAAACATGGTTCATATTCGCACATTCCATCCCTTTGGCGCTAAATTAGCCCCATGAACAACCTGCCGTACGGCATCTTGCGCGCGTTTCTAACCCCGTTTCTAATGATCCTCTTTCGTCCGAAGGTTAAGGGACTTCGCAACGTCCCTGGAAGTGGTCCTGTAATAATCGCCTCCAACCATCTCTCTTTCAGCGACTCAATTTTTATGCCTCTCGTTGTACCTCGCAAAGTTACCTTTCTTGCCAAGAGTGAGTACTTCACATCTCCAGGACCCAAAGGGTTTTTAAAGAAATTGACCTTTATCGCACTTGGCCAGGTACCTGTCGATCGCTCAGGGGGTCGGCGCAGCGAGGCGGCACTTATCGCAGGCCTAAAAGTTTTGGCTGATGGAAAGTGTTTAGGAATCTACCCAGAGGGAACGCGATCACCAGATGGTCGCCTATATAAAGGACGCAGTGGAATTGCCCGTTTGGCCATCGACTCTGGCGCCCCGATTATCCCGGTTGCGATGTTTAATACCGAGAAGATTCAACCGACCGGAACGCTGATGCCAAAGGTAATGCGCGTTGAGATGATTTTCGGTGAACCTATGTACTTCGAAGGTGATTCTACCGACCTACTTTACCTAAGAGAGGTCACAGATAAAATCATGAACGCTATTCAAGAAATTTCGGGACAAGAGTATGTTGATGCTTACGCAACTAAGGCGAAGAAGAGTTCAGATGAGGATGATAATTAATTACTTTCGATCGCTAGACGCTTAATCAGATAATTACAGGTATCGCAATCAGGACCGGCTTCAGGGAGATCACCTTCAATTACATCGATTAAATCTGAGATCAATGAATTAAACTGCGCTTGGTCGCGCGTTACGTGTAAGTATTGCTGCGTAACCCCAAATCCATGTGCGCCATCAGAAGTCTCTGTGATACCGGCTAATTTCCAAATCAAAAGACCCATACTCGAAACCGGAAATGGCTTACCTTTTTCTGGGTTTTCTAGCGCGTAGGCATATGCCTCAAGTTGGGGAGCATAAAATTGTGCGTTATCTCGTTCGGAGTCAGAGACTTTGCAATCAATGATTCCAACCGAGCCATCATCGTAATGTGCCAACAAGTCGTAAATACCTAGGATGCGCCAGCGCGTTACCTTTCCATCTACTTCTATAGGGGCGCTCTTAACCCACTGTCCCCACTGCTTTACGACTCCTGGTGCAAGAGAAGGATCTAAGTCGGGCATCGAGGCGCGTCGAAAATGTTCCTCCTGCGCCGCCGAGAGTGGTTTCACCAATGGGAATTGTCCGGGCATCGTGATCTTGAACCAATATTTAATCCAAAGGCAACGTTTACAAGTTGATAATCCGAAAGTTAGATCAGAAGGAGCAATCGTGTCTCGTGCTGGCGATTCTGGTTTCACAATCTTTGCGCTCATATGGCGATTAAATCATGCACTGCTGCTGCATTCGCCGATAGACCCAAGATAACCATAAATGTTTCAGCGATTGGGCATAAATTCTCTAGACGTTGCTCAACGCTTATTAGCCAGATGCGGATAGCACTCACCATTTGATGAGCGTGTCTTTAGATAAAAGTTACTAGAAAAGTAATTAGAAAAGTAAGTTAAAAGCAAAAGGGGCGGGTTACCCCGCCCCTTTTGCCTACCGTGAAGAACTAACTGCGCGCCTTAGCTATCGCATGGAGTATGCGATATCCAAGGACTGCAACCAAGGTTCCGTTGACGATTCCTGTAAATGTGTAATCACCACGAGTCCAAGAATAATCAGCGATTCCGATAATTAGAGCAGAGCCGGCAATCAACAAATTGGTTGAATTAGCAAAATCGACCTTAGATTCGATCCAGATGCGCGCACCTAGAATTCCGATCATGCCAAAGAGCGCGGTCGAAACTCCACCAAGCGCTCCTGCTGGAGTTGCACTAAGCACCGCTCCGAATTTTGGTGATAGCGAGAGCAAGATTGCGCCAGCGCCAGCGATCCAATACGCCGCAGTCGAATAGACGCGAGTTGCAGCCATTACTCCAATGTTTTCGGCGTAAGTCGTAGTTCCAGAACCTCCACCGAAGCCAGCCAAGGTGGTTGCAACGCCATCTGCTACAAGTGCGTTACCCATTTGATCATCTAGATCCTTGCCAGTCATTGCGGCAACAGATTTAACGTGCCCAACGTTCTCTGCGATCAAGACAAGGACAACAGGCAAGAAGAGGATCATTACATTCAAACTAAATGTGGGAGTTGTAAAGGTAGGTATCGCAAACCAAGCAGCTTCCCCGATTCCTTTAGTTTCGACATCTCCCATTACCAAAGCCACGATATAACCAACGGCGAGTCCCAAGAAGATACTGATGCGGCTTAGGAAGCCTTTTGAGATAACGCTAATTAACCCAATGCTCGCGAGGGTAATGATGGCGATAAGCGGCTCTTTAGTGAAGTTTCCTTTGGCAGCGCCAGCCAGGTTGAAACCGATGAGCATAACTATTGTGCCTGTTACTACCGGCGGCAGAAGCCAATTGATCCAACCAATTCCTGCTGCGCTAACTGCGAAACCGACAAGAGCTAGTACAACTCCGGTAAAGACAATTCCACCAAGGGCCGCAGCCATTCCGCCACCTGCACCAGCAGATGCAACCGCCGCGCCGATAGGACCAAGGAAGGCAAAAGATGAACCGAGGTAGCTCGGGACTTTATTCTTGGTAATAATCAGAAAGAGGATGGTTCCGATTCCAGAGAAGAAGAGGGTTGTAGTTGGAGGAAAGCCGGTGATGATCGGAACGAGGAAGGTTGCGCCAAACATGGCGGCGATATGTTGTAGCCCTACACCCGCGGTGCGAGGCCAGCTGAGTCTTTCATCTGTTGAGACGACTGCTCCATCAGAAATCTTCTTTCCATCTCCATGAAGTTTCCAAGTAAGTAACGACATTGATTACCTTTCCAATTTAATTGCCACGAGAGCGGCCACCGTATGTGAGCGCGCTTATCGAAGGGAAGATTTGGAAGGGAAGATTTGGAAGGGAAGCTTGCTAAAGGGTACGTGGACTTAAAGCGAGAAACCAAGGTATTTGATTGGCGAGTCGCGTTAAAAACCCCCCGATAGCCTGCAATTTCGCGGCTAACGAGGGGCGCCCTCACGGAGAGTTGAGGGTTAAATCGTCGCATCCTCAGGGACGCGACGAATAT
>JBIJCP010000101.1:0-4168 GCA_044344635.1 Candidatus Planktophila sp.
CTGCAGTCCCCCGAAATCAGAAATCGTTGAAGATTTACGACGCGAGATCATAAAGCCGGCTACCAAGAACAGTGCAGCGGTTGAGAAGGCGTGGTTAAACATATAAAGAGTTGAACCAGATAGCCCCTGCGTTGTCATTGCAAAGATTCCCATAGTGATAAAGCCGAAGTGTGAAATTGAGGTATATGCAATCAGGCGTTTAATATCTTTAGCGCCAATCGCCAAAAAAGCACCGTAAAGAATCGAAATAACGGCAAGGGTGATGATCAGTGGAGTAAAGGTTTTGCTTGCATCTGGAAATAGAGTTAAGCAATAACGGATCATTCCATATGTTCCAACTTTATCGAGAACACCTAACAACAAGACAGATGTTCCTGGGGTTGCCGACTTTGCCGCATCTGGTAGCCAAGTATGTAGCGGCCAAAGTGGCGCTTTGATCGCAAAGGCAATAAAGAAGCCGAGGAATAGAACGTTCTCCATCATAGGCGTAAGCACCGTATGTAACTGCGAGAGAGTGGTGATATCGAAGGTGCGATTTCCGTAACGAGTTGCCATCACGAAAATTCCAATAATTGATGCCAACATCAATAAGCCACCAAAGAGGCTGTAGAGCAAGAACTTAACCGCTGCTGCTGCGCGTTCGCCTGAACCATATCCGCCGATTAAGAAGTAAACCGGCACCAACATAGCTTCAAAGAAAACGTAGAACAGGAAGACATCTGTTGATGCAAAGACACCAATCATCATCGTCTCGAGTACAAGAATTAGCGAGTAGAAAGTCTTTGTGCTCCAACGCCCGCCCTCAGATTCGTGCCAGCCTGCGACCACAACAACTGGAGTTAAAAGTACCGACATTAGAATTAGTACTAGAGCGATTCCATCTACGCCAAGTGCATAGTTGATTCCAAAAGCGGGAATCCAGGGGCGCGACTCTACAAACTGAAATCCACTCTTGCCAAAATCGAATTCAGCCACCATCAGGACGCCTACCAGGGCGACCAAAATTGTTGTTGCTAGCGCAACCTGCTTAGTTAATAAGACATTGGTCTTCGGAACAAAGGCTAACGCTGCGGTTCCTAGTAAAGGCAACAACATGGAAAACGTTAATAAGTTCATATCCGCTAAATTCATTCCAAGAAAGTTCATTGCGTGACCACCCAAATCGCTGCGATCAGCGCAGCAGCACCAATCAGAATTAGCGCTGCATAGCTACGTACAAATCCAGTCTGAGATTTACGAAGCGCAGTACCAGAGCCAACTGCCATCTGGCCGATTCCACGAACTGTTCCATCGATAATACTTTCATCAGCTTTAACAAGAGCGGAGGTAAGCGCCTGTCCAGGGCGCATAAATAAGGCTTCGTTGACCTCATCTTGCAACAAGTCGCGACGAGCGATCCGCGTAAAGAGCGAAACATCCTCAGGAGCAACTGCATCTACATCTGAAAGCTGGTATTTGATAACGGCTATAGAAACACCGATAGCGACCATTAAGAGCGCTAGCCCAGAAACAACGATTGGTGGCAACAACTCTGTGTGCTCACCATGCTTTTCAAAGAGCGGTTCTAGCCAATGCTTTAGCGCTTTCCCGCGGTAGAGCAAGTATCCGGAGGCGACAGAACCGATTGCAAGGAGCGCCATCGGCATCCACATCAAAGCTGGTGATTCGTGCGGATGTTGATTGTCGTCCCAGCGTTTTGGACTGGTGAAGGTCAAGATCATTACGCGCGTCATATAGAAAGCTGTTATTGCGGCACCTAATAGCGCAGTGCCACCCAAGATAATTCCCTTTGCCCCACCAGCATTTAACGCAGTTTCAATAATCATATCTTTAGAGTAAAAACCAGCAAATGGCGGAACTCCAATAATTGCTAAATATCCAATACCGAAAGTAATAAAGGTGATCGGCATAAACTTGCGCAGCCCACCGTATTTGCGCATATTTACTTCATCGTTCATTCCGTGCATCACAGATCCTGCGCCAAGGAACATTCCCGCCTTGAAGAAACCGTGAGTAATCAAATGCATAATTGCATAGGCATAACCAGCAGGCCCCAGGCCAGCGCCCAAGATCATGTAGCCGATTTGGGACATAGTTGAAGCAGCGAGTGCTTTCTTAATGTCATCTTTAGCAATACCAATTAGCGCTCCGAATACCAATGTAATTGCGCCGACAATGACTACCAAGAGCTGCGCATTTGGTGCTGCATCAAAAACAAAGTTGGAGCGGACAATTAGATAAACCCCAGCGGTAACCATGGTTGCCGCGTGAATCAGCGCTGATACCGGAGTTGGGCCGGCCATCGCATCGCCCAGCCAAGCTTGCAATGGGAATTGCGCAGACTTACCAACTGCTGCGATCAACAACATAATTCCGATCGCAGTCATTGTTGCTTCAGAGGCAAACTCTGCCTTTTCTTTGACGCCGCTGAAGGAGACGGTGCCGAGGCTAGCGAAGGCGATCATGATTGCAAAGGAGAGACCCATATCGCCAATGCGGTTCATAACAAAGGCTTTTTTGGAGGCGGTCGCATAGGCAGGCTTCTGATTCCAGAATCCAATCAATAGGTATGAAGCAAGGCCCACGCCTTCCCAACCAACATAAAGATTTAAGTAAGAGTCTCCAAGTACCAACAGCAACATGGAAGCAATAAAGAGATTTAAGTAAGCGAAGAAGCGGCGGCGATCAGGATCGTGCGACATATAAGAAATTGAATAGATGTGGATCAAGGTCCCCACACCGGTTATTAAAAGTACAAAACAGATTGAAAGTTGATCGAGCAAGAGCGAAGCATCGACGTTGAATGAGCCAACGCTAATCCAAGTAAATAACTTCTGCGTTACTGGGCGAGCTTCAGTCTCACGGCCTAACATTTCAGAGAGTTGGAATAACCCAACTGCAAATGAACCAGCCGAGAGCGCAGTGGCAAATAAATGTCCCCACTTATCAGCGCGGCGACCCAAGAGCAGAAGCGAAATCGCACCAAATAATGGAAGCGCGATTAAGTAAACGAGACCGCTATTGGTAGCCATATTTATCGCTTCAACAAACTAGCATCATCAATAGATGCTGATCGACGGGATCGATAAATCGTGACAATGATTGCTAGCCCCACAACCACTTCACAAGCGGCTACCACCATTGTAAAGAAGGCAACAACCTGGCCATCAAGAGTTCCGTTGATTCTGGAAAAAGTTACCAAGGCTAGATTCCCAGCGTTTAACATAAGTTCGATACACATAAAGACGACGATCGCATTGCGGCGAACGACTACACCAACTGCACCAATCGTAAATAAAATTGCAGATAAGTAAAGATAATTATTGATATCCATTACTTCTCCTCCGCGACCGTGGTGTCGACGTTATCGAGCTGGAATTGGCCAGAGTCAATTACATCTCCACGCGCTTTTAGCGTTGCTGAAATTGATGATGGCGCAGGTGTGCCATCTGGAAGAAGTGCTGGTACATCTACTGCATTATGTCGAGCAAAAACTCCGGGACCAGGTAGCCCAGCTGCGCCGGCAAGTGAACCGCTGCGGAAGCGCTTTACCGCTTGTTCGCGCTGGGTTGGTCGAGCATTTGTACGCTGGTGATGAGCAAGCACCATCGCACCGATTGCCGCGGTGATCAAAAGCGCAGATACAACTTCAAATGGCCAAACATATTTAGAGAAGAGAAGCGCTGCCAGCCCTTGCACATTTCCTGCAGCATTCGCTTCGGCAAGCCCCACAGCTTCGCGTCCCAGCGTTGCGCGCCCCAAAAGTGATACCAACAATCCGCCGAAACCAAGTGCAGCGGTGATTGCAATTGGGCGCAGCCCGGTAATTGTCTCGGTTAGCGAATCTGATGAATCCACGCCAACCAACATAAGAATAAAGAGGAAGAGCATCATTACTGCCCCGGTATAAACAATAATTTGAACCACTCCAAGGAAGACGGCATCTTGGGCGATATAGAAAATTGCCAAAGTGATCATTACCCAAGCAAGTAACAAGGCAGAATGCACTGCTTTCTTTACAAGCAACATGCCAAGAGCTGCTATAACCGAAAGTGGTGCTAAGAACCAGAAGAGCGCAGCCTCAGGTCCTTGAATAGTTAACATCGCCTCCATTATTTCGTCTCCTGCGAAGGATGAGCCTCTTTAACATCACCGTTGTAGTAATTAG
>JBIJCP010000102.1:0-4157 GCA_044344635.1 Candidatus Planktophila sp.
AAAGTAATGGAAGAGGAGGCGCGCTAATGGCACGTTCACCAAGCGCACGAAATAACGGTTTGGACACCCCTCGCGAATCCCGCCGCTCATTGCGCCCTAATTATGATCCTGAAGTTTTTGGAAGAATTTCAGAAAGTTTTGCTCGTTTCATAGGTACAGCGAGATTCCTTGTTTACATGACTGCCTTTGTGCTCTCTTGGGTTCTTTGGAATTTCCTCGCCCCTCGTGATCTACGTTTTGATGACTTTCCATTTATCTTCTTAACTTTGATCTTGTCACTGCAGGCCTCTTACGCCGCTCCCCTGATTTTGCTCGCCCAGAATCGTCAAGCAGACCGGGATCGCATCTCACTTAATGAAGATCGCGCACAGAATTCGCGCTCTATTGCAGATACCGAGTATCTAACTCGTGAATTAGCTAGTTTGCGTATCGCTCTCGGTGAAGTTGCAACTCGTGACTTTATGCGCAATGAGTTAGAGGATTTGTTAAAGGATTTACGTACTCAGCCCGAGTCGGACACCAAGTAAAGAGCTAGATCTAACAATTAACTTCTCAGAAATTGCAGCAATCGCTTTTGCACTTGGTGACTCTGGGTCGGCCACCACTATAGGTTTCCCATCATCTCCGCCTGTGCGCAATTCTGTACTGAATGGAACTTTGCCAAGTAATGGGACTTCGCTGCCAACCAAGTTGGAGAGGCGGGCCGCGGTTTCTTCTCCGCCACCAGCACCAAATAGCGCAATCTCATCATTGCAATGTGGGCAGGGGAAGGCTGACATATTTTCAATAACTCCAATAACCCGCTGATGAATCTGATGTGCAATTCTGCCGGCACGCTCGGCAACTTCGGCGGCAGCAATTTGTGGTGTGGTGACTACCAAAATTTCAGAGGTCGGAATCAGCTGTCCTAGTGAAATTGCCAAATCACCTGTTCCTGGCGGAAGATCAATCAAAAGAAGATCTAAATCGCCCCAGTACGCATCAGAAAGAAGCTGTTCAAGGACTCGGTGCAAAAGCGGACCACGATATGCCACAGCATCGGCGCGCTCAGGTTTAAACATCTCCATTGAAACAACTTTTACTCCATAAGACTCAAGTGGAATAAACATCTGATCGATCGCTGTAGGACGTTGTCCCATTAAGTTCATTAAACGCGGTATCGAGTGTCCATAAACATCGGCATCTAAAATTCCAACTCTGAGGCCACGCTGCGCAGCGGATATCGCTAGATTTGTCGTGAGCGAGGATTTTCCAACTCCGCCTTTACCAGAGGCGATGCCAATTACCCGAGTTAAGGAATCTGGTTGGGCAAAGGGTATAAATTTCTCACGGCCACCACGCAGTAATTTCTTAACGTTATTGCGTTGCTCTTCTGACATTACGCCAAAGATAATTGCAACTTCATTGATCTCTGCAACTTTTGTGACCGCAGCGGTGATATCCGCCTTTAGGCGATCTTGCATCGGGCAGCCTGAAATCGTTAACAGTATTTTAATTTCTGCAACGGAACCTGTAATGGAAACTGACTCAACCATTCCAAGATCTGGAAGCGGGCGATGAAGTTCGGGGTCGGAAACCGTGGCTAACGCTTCGTGAATCAAATCCAGAGTTGTCATAGCAACTCTGGATCGATCTTGGCCTTGAACTTCTGAGGAGTGGATTCATCTTCCTCTAAAGCGTTGGTTATATGTTTTTTAATAAACTTCTTGGGATGTAGATCAGATGGTTTTAAATCTTCAAAACCTGGCCCTAAATTCTGGCGTAGTTCTGATGTGGCGGTCTGGGATAGCGCCTTAATCTTCTTAATCATTCTTGCAGCATCGACTGCTAAGTTAGGCATTCTTTCAGGTCCAACCAGAATTATGGCAAGTAGCGCAAGGCCAAATATCTCCCCAGCGCCAAAGTCAAAGAACATATCTTTAATTTCCAGCGTTCAGTACGACGGTTGCTGTCGCACTAACACCATTTCGCGTATATGTGAGTTCAACTTTGTCGCCGACGCTCTTTGCGCGAATTGCCACAATCAGCTCTTCGGCCGAAGTTATAGTTCTTTCATCAAATTTAATAATCACATCTCCGGCTTTAAGGCCTGCTTTAGCAGCTGGTCCTCCAGGAAGTACTGAATTATCGAGCGTGGAGATAAGAGCTCCATCGCCATCAAAATTCATATCGATAGAGACACCTAAGACTGGATAAGTAGCCTTACCATTTTTGATTAGTTGGTCGGCAGTTTTGCGTGCCTGGTTAATTGGTATTGCAAAACCCAAGCCAATTGATCCGCTTTGTGATCCAAAGGATGTACCCAAAGTTGCGATCGCTGAGTTAACTCCAATTACTGAACCTGTTGAGTCAACCAGTGGCCCACCAGAATTACCTGGATTAATAGCCGCATCAGTTTGCAGCGCATTAATAAATGAATTCTCGCTGCCGCTGTCACCTGCTGTTACTGCGCGATTTTTAGCGCTTATGATTCCGAGAGTTACTGTGCCAGAAAGCCCAAGCGGTGAACCTATAGCGATAACGGAATCTCCCACCGCCACTTGGTCGCTATCTCCAAACTGGAGGGAAGTTAAACCAGTTGCGGCGATCTTAAGAACTGCTAAATCATATGAAGCATCTTGACCTATAACTTTGGCAGCGTATTTTTGCCCGCTATTTAAAGTTACTTCTATTGCTCCTCTAGCTGCGACCGCCTTAGCAATTACGTGATTATTTGTAAGAATATAGCCCGTACTTTCGATTACAAAGCCGGTACCCGTTGCACCACTATTTTTACTGCCTGCTTCTATGGATACAACTGATGGAATTACGCGCTTGGCAATATCTGCAACTGAACCAGGGGCGCGTTCAACTGAGTTTGATGTGCGAGATAGATTTATAGATTGTCCAAAGAGCGATCCAGATGATGAAGCACCAAAAATAGAGCCGACTAGCCCCGCAACAAATGCTAAGAGAATCGCATTTGATCTAGTTATTAGATTTGATTTCCCATTCTTGGTTGCAGGTATCCACCAAGGTCCATTGGAGCCTGGCGCACCGGATGGTTGTGGATTGCTCATATCCCTATCTTCCTACAGTTTCGTAGCAAGTAACAAACCATCACCGACCGGTATGAGTGAAGTCACCCAAAGGTCTGCCTGGTTTTTCAGTGATTTCCCAGCCTCCCGCAGAGCTACCGTCTTTGGATCACGTTGCGCAGGATCTGAGACTTTTTCACCACCAAAGAAATTATCAATGACAAAAACTCCACCACTACGCAAAATACGATGAGCTTCATTTATCGCAAATGGTAAATCTTCTGGGTTATCTCGAAAGATAACCATGTCGTAAGCACGATCTGCCAATTTCGTCACAACTTCCATCGCAGGGTTTGTGATTAAGCGGAAGCGAGCTGGCGCAATTTCTGCATCTAAAAGCGCGTTCTTTGCAGCGTTACTATGTTCCATCTCATTATCTATTGATGTCAATGTACCGCTGGACATCATTCCTTCTAAAACCCAAAGAGCGCCGACCCCTGATCCTGTGCCAATTTCAACCACTGATTGCGCCGATAAAATGTGGGCTAGATGTTTTAGATATGAACCGGTTCCGGTAGTCGCATCCACCGCTCCCATTTCTTCACCAACGGCGCGCGCGTTTCTCTTTACATCATCTTCTGGGAGAAAATTCTCGGCGTAAGTATGCGGATCGATCATCATTTGAGTTTAGTTAGCCATTCGATGAGAAGTCGGACTCCAAAACCAGTTCCGCCTTTAGGGTTTTCGCCAGAATCAGCTTCACTGCGAGCAACACCGGCGATATCAAAGTGAACCCAAGTGTGATCTCCTGCAAATTGTTCAAGGAAGAGAGCTGCCGTTATTGATCCAGCGCTAAATTTCTTCTTGGAGGTTATGTGGCTTAAATCTGCGATTGGACTCTCTAGCGCCTGCTGGTAATCATCTACTAGCGGCATATGCCAAACCCGATCACCGGAGCGTTCTCCTGCTTCATAAAAATCTCTTGCCAGCGCTTCATCACGTGTATACATAGCCGCGTGCTGGCGGCCTAAACCTAAGGTTGCTGCACCAGTCAACGTTGCAATATCAATTATGTAATCTGGGCTTAAGTTCTTTACCGCATATGCGATTCCATCGGCCAAGACCAATCTACCTTCAGCA
>JBIJCP010000103.1:0-4116 GCA_044344635.1 Candidatus Planktophila sp.
GAATTAGGAACGCATCATCGTGGTATCAAAGTTAATGAGCGTAAAGTCTTAGAGGCAGCGGCAAAGGTTCAGGCAGAGACAAAGCGACCAATTGGTACGCACGCGCTATTTACCGAGGTAGGTATTGAACAGCTCAATATTTTGGAAGCCGCTGGGGCCGATCTTGATATAACTTTAATCGGCCATTGCGACACCAATCGCGATATTGAATATTCGCGCAAATTGCTTAAGCGTGGTGTGTGGATTGGGTATGACGCTGTAGGTCAGTTAGATAAACAACGCGATGAATTGCGCGCACAGACAATTGCTACCTTGATCGGTGAGGGATATTTGGAGAAGATCTTGATCTCAACCGATATCGCAGGAAGGTCTAGGTTAAAGATTCACGGCAGCGAAGGCTATAAATTCTTAATTACCAAGTTCTTACCTATTTTGCGCAACGCTGGCGTAACGGAAGAGCAGATAGATACTTTGACTAGGAAGAATCCGCAGCGCTTTCTTGCCGGCAAGTGATCAATAGATATGAACGCCGCCGCTAACGTTTAACGTTGCGCCGGTAATAAATGAGCCGTGGTCTGAGGTAACAAAGACTGCAACCGAGGCGATCTCTTCTGGTTGGCCAATTCTCTTTAGCGGGCAAGCATCGATAATCGCCTGCACGTTCTGCGCAGTATTGTCCCGATGTTGCATTGGGGTATCAATCTGTCCTGGTGAAATCGTGTTAACACGAATTCCAAAACTCCCCAGCTGTTTAGCAAGCCCTCTTGAGAAGGTGACGATCCCTGCCTTAGAGGCGGAGTAAGCATCTGCACCAAAGAATGAACCGGTTGACCAAGAAGGAGAAGTGAAGGTAAGAATGGAACCAGCTCGCTTCTCATCCTTCAAATGTTCGGCTACTGCTCGGGCAATTAAAAAAGTTGAACGTAGGTTGGTATCGAATTGGTAATCCCAGTCTGCAACGGTTACATCCTTAAGATCTTTTCGCTTTAGCGTTGCACCAGCGAGAATTACCGCATCGACTCCACCAAAGCGAGAGATTGCTGGCTTCATTATCTCTTCGTCGCAGCGTTCACCAGATAAGTCGACGGAGAGAATTAGATGGCGCGCTGGTTGCGAGAATTCTGCCTCTAATTGGGAGAGTCGGTCTTTATCTAACCCGATAGCGATTACAGATGCGCCAACTCTCTCAAGCAGCAGCGCAGTTGCTTTTCCAATGCCACTACTGGCACCGGTAACAATTATCCGCTTTCCGTCGAGTCCGCTACCTATAGATAGGTCGCGATCAGAAGACATACTTTTGTACGGTCTTCTCAATTACCTCAACGCCAAGACCTGGCTTTGACGGAACCGCAATCTTTCCATTCTTATGGGTAAAAGGTTCAGTAATTAATTCGTGCTGCATCGGATTCTCATCTGGCTTTAGCTCTTGCAGCAGGCAACGCGGAGTCGAGGCCGAGAGCGCGATTGAGGCAGCGGTATTGATCGCGCTAGACCAAGCGTGGCTGTTAAACCAGAGACCAGCAGTCTCAACCAATTTAATTATCGCTAGCGCGCCTGTGATTCCTTCTACGCGTCCGACATCGCACCCAATTACATCTAAAGTTCCGGAGTTAATTGTTTCGGTATATCCACGGTAATCCCATTCGCGCTCACTGCCAGCGATTAAGACTTTACTGTGGCTACGAAGCCGCTTAAATTGCTCATACTCCCAAGGCTCAAAAGGTTCTTCTACCCATTTAAGGCCGTACTCCTCCCAAGCGCACACTCGCTTAACCGCATCCTCAAAAGTCCAATTCAGTGATTGGCCACGATCCATCATTATCCACGCATCTGGTCCAGCTGCTTGGCGCAGATCGCGAACGAAATTCACGTCACGTTCTAACTCATATCCAATTCGCGCATCACCGCGTTTACCCATTCCGATTTTAAAACCAATGAAACCCTCTTTAACATAGCGCGCGTGGCGCTCTACTTCGATATCAAGATTTGAGTTAAATACGTGAGTTGAGGCAAGGACTGGAATTTCAGTAACTTCTTGGCTATCGCGCTTTCCAATCATCTCAATTAGCGATTGGCCGGTAATTTTTCCGCGTAGATCCCAGAGCGCAATATCGATTGCTGAAAGTGCAAAGTGTCCTAGCCCGCCGCGATAGGTGTACCACCAAGTTTGCTTACGAATATCGCGCCAAATACCGAGGTTTTGCAGTGGATCTTTTCCAATAATTACATCTGCTAAATCTTCGACAATGGCCGCAGTTCCCTTAGTGCTTCCAGGAAATTGGGTGATCGCTTCACCCCAACCAACGGTTCCATCTGAGGCGGTGATTCGCACAAATGTGAGATAACGCCAGGCCATTGAATCATTTGGCTCCTGGTACTTAACCGGGAAAGCTTCGACCTTGCTTATCTTTACCGACATCACATGCTCCTTCTGCTGGGTTTATTTGGCTTTACCTTTTTTGTTCTTTACTTTCTAGAAAAACTCTCACCGCTGCGAGCGAGTGCAGGTGCAATTTCGGCGACTGTTACCCAACCTGGCTGCGCCTGGATGATCCGTTCAATCGAGTTTATGACCATATTCTGCGAGCCCATTTGTGCGCCAATTCCTGGATTTAATGAGATTGTCTGGTGCACTTTGCCATCAATACTAATTTCGATCTCATCCTTGGCTGCTCTATCGATTCCCGCAAGATCAACGTGGCCAAAGAAGTGAGAGGTAAACCAAGGCTTTCCTTTTACTATTGAAGTGTAGGTCTGGTTTACACCTGCGCTGTAACCAGGTTCGATAATAAAGCGTTGCGGTAGATCAATTGCTTTCTCCGTAAGTACCGGCAATAGCTCCTTGTCGATCCGCTGAATTTCTAAACCGAGCGCATCGGCGACGACGCTCATTGATTGAGGAAAACCAGCATGTCCAAGAATTTCGCTGCGTTCAACCTTCTCTTTAAATTCTCTCTCGGTTGCACCGATGCCGATGCGACGAAGCACGGTTGCGCCAAAACCCGAGATATTTACCGTTCGGCGCACAACGACGGTAGTTTTCGGCGAACCATCGCTATTAAATCCAGAAGGGGTAGGACCAAGCAGCGTTGCAACGAGTGCATCAAAGATCAAACCAGGATTTACACCAGCACCAGCGATGCTGACTCGCTTAGCTTTCGCTAATTTATCGAGTTCATCCGCTAACTCTTTATCAACTGCCCAAGGGTAGGCGCACTCTTCCGCAGATACCAATACATTCGAGCCAGCGGTTACTGCTTCTCTAATGTAATCAGCGACATCCTTAAAGAGCGTTGTCGTGGCAATCAGAACAACATCGGCCCCAGAGTTGAGAGCAAGTTCGTGATCTTCTCGTCGAAAAGGTCCAGAGACGCGATGAATTCCTCGCGTGCGAATGCCGGCTGCTACTGCCTGACCGAGTTGGCCTGCGCCATAGACCGAAACGGTCGCCATTGTTCCTCCTAGAAAATACTGATTGATCTAGAAAATTAGGAAATTAACTTTTATCGACGCGATACTGCGCGATAAAGTCTTCATTTAGTTTCCAACCGAAGCCTGGCTCAGTTGGAAGAATGAAATCTCCATTGACCAACTTAGGACGGTTATCCAGAAGTTCCCAGAAAATTGGATCTCTAGTTGGAGAAAATGACTCAACATATGTTCCGTGAGGAACAGAGGCAAGTAGATGCGACGCAACTTGTGCTTCTTCGTGATGTCCGAGTTGTACTTCAAAGGCCAAAGCCAATGCAGCGATTCTGCGCCATTCAGTTGGTCCGCCACCCCAAGAGGCATCGAAGTTACAGACATCAATTGCGCCATTTAGCATCATCTCGCGCATACCGACTCTGTGGATTTCACTTTGACCAGCGGCGACATTTACATTGCCACGCAGTCTTACATCCTTAAGGCCACGCCAATCAGCGTGCCATCTTGTGGGTTCTTCAAACCAACGTAACTTAACTTCGCCTTCAATAAGTGCGAGGAAATTAAGCGCTTCGGCAACCGTATAGCCCTGATTTGCATCTACAACAAAGAGGAAGTCATCACCAACAATTGATTTAGCAAGTTTTAGTCGAGCTGCATCTTCCTCAGGTGGCTTGGCTCCGATCTTAAACT
>JBIJCP010000104.1:0-4094 GCA_044344635.1 Candidatus Planktophila sp.
CGCTGCGCGATGAATAGGTAGAGCGACAATTAAAATCAGCGGAGTAGTCAGCGCAATCGCTAACCAAGCAGTTGGTGAATAGAGAGGTGGAAGAATATTTAAGGTGGCCAGAGTATTTAGGATTTGTATATCTAACTGGGCATGCCATTGGTGAACCATTGACATTGCAATGGTTGGAACGGCAAAGAGAATTGCAAAGAAGAGCGCAACTCCAGACTTCTTGCTATGCAGCGCAGGACCATCGCCATTTTCAATCAGAGTAGCGCTGTAGCCAGCTCCCTTAATCTTCTTAATAATTTCGCTGCTCTTAATCTCGGCAGGCGCTAAGATATGGACTATCTCTGTTGCAAAGTTAACGCTGGCGCTCACGCCACTAATTGAATTTAAGGACTTTTCTACAGTGTTGACGCAAGACGAGCAAGTCATTCCTGTTACAGAGAAGGTGCGCGGAGTTAGAGATGTTTTACTCAAATCAATATCTCTGCCAGGTTTTTCAGGTTCAGGAGTAGGTGGGCGAGTTAGCTCAATCTTGATATCTTCAACGGCCATTTAACTTACCTACAATCTCTTGGTGAATCAAAGAGTTAGTCGAAAGTCCGCTGCCGCCTAAACTGCCGTCCACACCTGCGATGCTGGTGAATCTACCACCTGCTTCGCGGACAATTATGTCGAGCGCTGCCATATCCCATATCGCCAGCGAAGGTTCTGCGGCAACATCAACCGCGCCTTCAGCTACCAACATATGTGACCAGAAATCACCTATGCCGCGAGTGCGCCAAGCGCTACTGAGTAAATCTTTAAAGGGAGCAAGTCGCTCTCCCCATCCATTGAAATCAGAGTATGAAATTGAAGCATCTTTGATTTCAGAGACCTGCGAAACGGAAATTTTCTTAGGTGCAGATTTATTGACCATTACATATGCGCCATTGCCTTCACTGGCATACCAGCGACGAAAGAGCGCTGGCGCGCTGACTACTCCAACAACTACAACTTCAGATCCATCACTGCGCTTTTCAATTAGACCAATCAGCGTTGCCCAGGTTGGCACCCCACGCAAAAAGTTCTTTGTTCCGTCGATCGGATCGATCACCCAGTATCTCTCGACATCTGCGCCATCGTTTCCGAATTCTTCACCAACGATTCCATCATCAGGGCGATGGCTCTTCAGCAGCGCGCGAATCGCTTCTTCAGAAGCTTTATCGGCATCAGTGACTGGAGTGTTATCTGGCTTCGTTGAAACTTGTAGATCAATGGATTGATAGCGCGCCAAGGTTATTGAATCTGCAGCATCGGCTAGGCGAATTGCCAGCGCTAGATCATTGCCCCGCGTAAATGACATGTTGTCAGTCTAGCGCGGGCGGGTTTGAATCTTTAAGTTCCAATAGTGAGCGCAGACTTGCTACGCGCGCACTTCGCTCGTTATCTACAACACCTTTTGGCGCCGCCCATTCATTTAACCGGCAGCCGACTTCGTGGTGGGAGCAATTAGACATGCACGTTTGGGTAACTTCAAATAGGTCTTCAAATGCTGCGACTATACGATTGGAGTCCAAGTGTGCAAGTCCGAATGCACGGATACCAGGTGTATCGATAATCCAACCTTGAGCCGGCGATAAATCAGTCGCCAAGGGGAGTGCGATAGCACTCGAAGAAGTATGTCGCCCGCGTCCTGTTACATCATTTACATCACCGGTTAGGCGATCTGCAAGTGGAACAAGGGCGTTAATTAACGTGGATTTACCGACCCCAGAGTGTCCAACTAAAACTGAGGTCCTGCCATTTAATAAATTAAATAGGTTAGCTAGATCAGTTTCGCGTGAAGTAGATTTAATCGCAGCAGTTGCGATTTCCACTCCAAGGGTTTCATACTCGTGTAAAAAGTCTGGGACTGGTGCCACATCTGTCTTAGTGACTAATAAAATTGGCTTGATATTTTCGTGGAAAGCACAGACCAAGAAGCGATCGATTAGGCCACGACGCGGTTCGGGATTTGCTGCCGCAACCACAATCACCAGCTGATCTATATTTGCCACAATGGTTCGCTCCATCTTTGCCGCATCATCGACTGTGCGACTTAAACTATTGCGGCGCGGTTCGATAGAAACAATTCGCGCAAGTGAACCAGTGGTGCCAGTTACATCGCCGACTAGGTTAACTAAATCTCCAACGACGACAGATTTTGGGCCCATCTCGCGGGCCTTCATCGCGGTGACAATAATTCCCTCGCTGGTAATACAAGTTGTTCGACCACGATCTACCGTTGTGACAAGTGCCTGAATTGCATCAGCGTGCGATGGACGATCTTTACTGCGCGGGCGGGTGCGGCGCGCGGGGCGAATACGAGCGTCGGACTCGTCGAATTCGCGTGGCGTCATGAGATCAAACTCTGCCAAAGTCCAGGAAAGTCCGGAAGCGTTTTGCGAGTAGTTGCAATATTTTCGACTTCAATGCCTGGCACGACTAAACCAATAACAGCGCCAGCGGTTGCTAAGCGATGATCGTCGTAGGTATGAAAAGTTCCACTGTGGAGCCCTTCACCAAATTTACCGGCTGGTGTAATGCGCAGAGATGTCTCTTCTTCAACGACGCTGCCACCAAGTGAGTTAATTTCGCGGGTTAGCGCCGCTAACCGATCAGTTTCGTGTAAACGTAGATGTCCAATGCCTCGCAAATGTGATGGCGAATCGGCAAGAGCCGCGAGAGCTGCGATGGCCGGAGTTAACTCACCAACATCGTGCAGATCGATATCAATTCCGTGAATCGCGTCAGTTCCGGTAATTGTTAGCCCTTCTGCAGAGAGTGAAATTTGTGCCCCCATTTGTGAAAGTATTTCACGCAATTGATCGCCAGGTTGAGTTGTCTCCTTTGGCCAATCTGCGATTGTGATTGAACCACCACAGACCATTGCAATCGATAAGAATGGCGCGGCGTTAGAAAGATCTGGCTCAATTACCAAATCAACGCCGTTGAGTGCACCAACGGCCACGCTCCAACTCTGAGATTCTTTATCAACTTTTACCTCTGCACCGAAGTCACGGAGCATCTGAACGGTCATATCAATATGTGGCATTGAAGGAAGCGCGCCACCTTGATGCGTCGCAGTAATTCCATTTGTTGTACTTGGACCAATTAAAAGTAGCGCTGATAAAAACTGACTAGATGCACTCGCATCAATGGTCAGCGAACCACCGGCAATTGCACCTTTACCCTTAACCACCATCGGCAGCGAGTAACGCCCGTCGTGTTCTATCTCAATTCCTAAATCTTCTAGCGCAGCGATAACCGGCCCAAGTGGACGTTCGTATGAACGCGGATCTCCATCAAATGAGATATCACCATTTGCTAGCGCGGAAAGAGGTGGCAAGAAACGCATCACTGTGCCGGCGTTACCTACATCCACTTTTGCTGGCCCTTGCAACTTTGCGGGGGTAACTTTCCAAGCGAGATCTCCATCGACTTGGATCTCGGAAATCCCAACCCCCATCGCTTTAAGCCCTGCAACCATTAACTCGCTATCGCGGGAGATAAGTGGACGTTTTAAAGTCGAAGGTGATTGCGCTTGGGCAGCGAGAATTAACGCGCGATTGGTTACCGATTTCGATCCCGGAATGGTTACTCGCGCGCTGACTGAGTTGCGTCCACGAAATGGAGCGGGCCAGAGCATAAGCAGCAGTCTACTCTCTACCTATGTGCGGTCGTTATGCCCAAGCGCAGGAGATGGACGAGATCATTGAAAGGTTTGATCTCGATGGATCACTCGTCGATAAATCACTGCCACTGAATTGGAATATCGCTCCCACAAATGAGATCTACATTATTCGCGATCACCAAAGCGGCCGAGTTCTCGATTCGGCATCCTGGGGCTTAATCGCTCCTTGGCATAAGAACTTTACTGAAGCGCGAAATTCACAATCACATGCAATAAATGCGCGAAGTGAATCGATCCACGAGAAGCCAACTTTCCGACAAGCATTTCGAACCTCACGTTGTTTGATTCCGGCCACTGGCTATTACGAATGGGCGACCTCTCTCGGGAAATATCCACCTAAACAACCTTTTTATATCTGTGCGCAAGATGAGAAGAAGCCTCTTTC
>JBIJCP010000105.1:0-4067 GCA_044344635.1 Candidatus Planktophila sp.
CCAGTCGCACTCGGACGATTGGGAGTACGTTCTCCTTCGAAATATGGAAGTAGCGTTAACCCATTAGCACCGGGCTTTGCTGACAACGCTAGCGCGCCTACTTCATCGTGAGTCTTGCCAAGTATTTGGGTAGCCGCATCTAGGATCCGCGCGGCGTTCAGAGTACAAACCAGAGGTAAGAAGTGACCTGTTGCATCTGCAAATCCGGCGACCGCGCCCGATGAGTCATGCGTTGGGGTGTCAGAGACAGCAAAGGCAGTTCCGCTAGTGCCAAGTGAGACAACGACATCACCGGATTGCGCTTGAATACCAAGGGATGCAGCGGCGTTATCTCCTGCGCCAGCAGCGATCATCACTCCACTTGGTGTTGCGCCACCAAATTCTGCAGGGTTAATTATCTTGGGAAGGTTAATCTCACGATCAGATCTAAGCGCCAGCGCTAAAATATCGCGTCGATATTTAGACGTGGTTGGATCAAAGTAACCAGTACCAGATGCTTCGCTGCGGTCAGAAAATAACTTACTGAAATCTTTTGCTTCACTTGCAGATTGCTGCAGCTGCCACGATAACCAGTCATGGGGCAGAGCAACTCCAGCAACTTTCGCAGCGTTCTCTTTTTCAGAATCTGCTAACCATCGCAACTTGGTAGCGGTAAAAGATGCAACCAGCACTGAGCCAACTTGCTTTGCCATCTCTGTTGGCCCACCAATTTCAGAATTTAAAGCATCTGCAGCAGAAGCTGAGCGGGTGTCATTCCAAAGAAGCGCATCACGGATCACCGCACCTTCTTCATCTAAAGCAACCAAGCCATGTTGTTGTCCGCCGATTGAGATTGCTTGTACATCAGATAATCCGCCAGCGCCTTTAATCGCGCTATCTAGCGCAGTTACCCAGAGGGCGGGGTTTACTTCAGTGCCATCGGGGTGGTTAGCGCGGCCTTCTCGCAACAACTCACCAGTAACTGCATCGCGAATTACCACCTTGCAAGATTGCGTTGAGGAATCCACGCCCGCGATGAGTTTTTGATTAGCCATGGGGCAAGGCTAGACTGTGCCAGTCAACGTTGACTACTTTTCGATCTTTATCTCTTTAAGGTCCTAGATTTAACAACTTTTGAACTGGAGTTTTTCATGCGTATTGGCGTCCTTACAGGTGGCGGAGATTGCCCTGGTCTAAATGCAGTTATCCGTGCAGTAGTCCGTAAAGGTGTAAAGGAATATGGCCACGAGTTCGTTGGCTTCCGTGATGGCTGGAAAGGCCCACTTGAGAATTACACAATGGAACTTACGCTCGAGACTACCCGCGGCATCTTGCCTCGCGGCGGAACCATTTTGGGTTCATCGCGTACCAACCCATTTAAAATTGAAAATGGTGTAGAACTCATAAAGCAGAACCTTGCTGATCAGGGCGTGGATGCACTCATCGCAATTGGTGGCGAAGATACTCTCGGCGTTGCCACAAAGTTGGATTCTCTCGGTGTAAAAGTTATCGGCGTCCCAAAGACAATCGATAACGACCTCAATAACACGGATTACACATTTGGTTTTGATACATCTGTAAATATTGCAATGGAAGCAATTGACCGCTTACATACAACTGCAGAATCACATCATCGGGCCCTTATTGTTGAAGTTATGGGCCGTCACGCGGGCTGGATTGCACTTCACTCTGGTATCGCAGGTGGAGCAACTTGTATCTTGATTCCAGAAGTTAAATTCTCAGTAGATAAAGTCTGCGAATGGGTTGAGTCGCGATTCAAGAGCAGCTATGCACCGATCATCGTTATTGCAGAAGGTGCGATCCCACAAGATGGCGACATGATTACCAAGGATTCCGAGTTAGATGCTTTCGGCCACGTTAAGCTCTCGGGCATCGGAGAATGGCTAGCTAAACAAATTGAAGCTAAGACTGGAAAAGAAGCGCGCACATCTGTACTTGGCCATATCCAACGTGGAGGCACACCAACTGCATTTGACCGCGTTCTGGCTACCCGCTTTGGATTGCACGCGATTACTGCAGCATCTGAAGGCGACTGGGGCAAGATGGTTGCCCTCCACGGCACCGATATCGTTCGCGTTCCTCTGGCTAGCGCCACAGAGAAGTTAAAGACTGTGCCGTTGGAGCGCTACAAGGAGTCGGAGATCTTCTTCGGATAATTCTCGCCCGAGAAGGTCTCTGAACAAACTACTCTTATCCTATGAATACGTCATCCCCGAGTTCATTAGAAAACCTCTTCACCCCTGGGCTCGTTGCGGCGCAACAACCACAATGGCCAGGTGGCGCAGCTGGTGAACCTGTAGCGAAGGCGGTCACTGAGTTAAAGTCTTTTCCACCGCTAGTTTTTGCCGGTGAATGTGATGACTTAAAAGCAAAAATCGCAGAAGCTGCAGCAGGTCGCGCCTTCTGGCTGCAAGGTGGAGATTGCGCAGAAACATTTGCTGCTGCTACTGCAGATTCAATTCGTAATCGCATCAAGACAATCTTGCAAATGGCTGCGGTACTGCAGTATTACTCCAGTCTGCCGGTAGTCAAAGTTGGAAGAATGGCCGGGCAATTTGCTAAGCCACGCTCTAACGACTTTGAGACGCGCGGAGATGTGACGCTACCCGCCTACCGTGGCGATGCAGTCAATGATCTTGAATTTACTGAAGCATCTCGTTCCCCAGATCCACAACGAATGGTCCGCGTCTACAACACATCAGCGGCGACCCTTAACCTAGTTCGCGCTTTCACTCAGGGTGGTTTTGCCGATCTGCGCCAAGTGCACGAATGGAACAAGGGTTTCATCCGCGATTCATCCGTTGGTGATCGTTACGAACAAATGGCGCGTGAAATTGGTCGCGCCTTAGACTTTATGAAATCTGCTGGCGTTGATCCTGATTCATTTAAATCAGTTGATTTCTACTCCAGCCACGAAGCTTTGATAATGGAATACGAGAAAGCTCTCACTCGTATCGATTCACGTACTCAACTTCCTTACGATGTTTCAGCCCACTTCATCTGGATTGGCGAAAGAACTCGCCAACTAGACGGCGCTCACGTTGATTTCGCCGCCAAGGTTCGCAATCCAATTGGCGTAAAACTTGGCCCTAAGTCCACAGTCGATGATGCTCTTCAATTGATTGATCGCTTAGATCCAAACCGCGAACCTGGTCGCTTAACATTTATCACGCGCATGGGTGCGGGAAAGATTCGCGAAGCCCTTCCTGCACTCGTTGATGGCGTAACTAAATCTGGTGCACAAGTTCTCTGGGTCTGCGATCCAATGCACGGCAATACCTTTGAAGCAGCAACGGGATATAAAACTCGACGCTTTGATGATGTTATGGATGAAGTAAAGGGATTCTTTGAAGTCCATAAGGGGCTAGGAACGCACCCAGGCGGAATCCATATCGAATTAACGGGCGACGATGTTACCGAATGTCTTGGTGGGGGAGAACAGATCTCTGAAACTGATTTGGCCAGCCGTTATGAGAGCGCCTGCGACCCACGACTTAACCACTCGCAATCACTGGAACTCGCATTTTTAGTTGCTGAAATGTTGCGCGATCGCTAATTTAGCGGGCGTGCCACTGTTTATTTCTCAGTTTAAGTCTCCAATCGGGGTTTTAAATTTAATTGCTGATGAGCAGATTCTCTTGGGCTTAAACCTCTCTAGCGTTAAAGCGCTCAAAGATAGCGTGGATGAAAGTGATTACGCGAAGGGCTTTAAGGAGGTTTCTAAGATTTCAGTAATTTCAGATCTGCTAAGTGATTATTTTGCTGGCGATATAAATGCGTTAAATGGTATTTCAGTTCGCCAACCTGGTGCGCAATTCTCACAAGCAGCCTGGAAGGCGATGCGTAAAGTAAAAGCGGGAAAGACAATTTCCTACGCAGATCTGGCTGATCGCTCCGGTTCAAAAGCTGCGGTGCGTGCGGCAGGTTCTGCATGCGCAAAGAATGCAATTGCCCTAGTTGTTCCGTGTCACCGCATCGTTAAAAC
Organism: Candidatus Planktophila sp.; assembly: GCA_044344635.1. Lineage (GTDB taxonomy): Bacteria > Actinomycetota > Actinomycetes > Nanopelagicales > Nanopelagicaceae > Planktophila. The sequence goes on from JBIJCP010000105.1 coordinate 3,986, forward strand.
TGGGGGATCACTCGGTAATTACGCATATGGTTTAAATAAAAAAGAGTGGTTACTACGCCACGAGGGCGCGCTTTAATATCTC
>JBIJCP010000106.1:0-4052 GCA_044344635.1 Candidatus Planktophila sp.
CGGATCAATGACGGGCCATTCACCTGATGCCACAATTACTGCGATCAAGCGCCAAGCAGAAATCGGCATCACTTCAATGTTGCCTACTCTTGATGCAGCAATTGTTTCAAAGGAATTGGCTGCGCGTTTTGGTCTGCCGAAATGGCAATTTACCGTCACCGCAACAGATGCCAACCGCCACGTTATTCGTTACTGCCGCTTGATCACTGGCCGCAGCAAGATCATTGTGATCGATCGTTGTTATCACGGCAGCGTTGATGAAACCTTTGCGACTTTAGATGATGCTGGAAATACAGTTAAGCGTGAAGGCAATCTTGGGGCACCGGTGGATTTAGCCGTGACAACTCGCGTCGTGGAATTTAATGATTTAGCCGGTATGGAAGCGGCGCTTATGAATGGTGATGTCGCTGCGATCTTGATGGAACCTGCAATGACCAATGTAGGCATTGTCTTGCCTGATGATGGTTATTTATATGCTGTGCAAGAACTCGCTAAGAAATATGGCGCACTCTTAATTATTGATGAGACCCACACAATCTCGGTCGGCCCGGGCGGTATGACGCAAGATCTGAGTTTAAAGCCTGATTTCTTAACAATTGGCAAAGCAATTGCCGGCGGAATACCAGTTGGAACATTTGGAATGACCGAAGATGTTGCAAAGTCAATTAAGAAGCTTGTTGAGCTAGAAATCATTGATACTGGCGGAATTGGCAGCACCTTGGCAGGAAATGCAATGTCGCTTGCCGCAATGCGTGCGACTTTAAGTGAAGTGCTGACGGCGGATGCCTTTAAAGCGATGATTGCACTCGGTGATCGTTGGAGCGATGGCGTCGATGCGGCGATCGCAGAATTTGATTTAGATTGGCATTGCAATCGTTTGGGTGCGCGCGGGGAATACATATTTAAGGGTAAAGCACCGCGCACTGGTCGCGAAGCCGCGGAATCCGGTGACTTTGAACTCGAACAGTACATTCACTTGCGTTTACTTAACGATGGTTTCTTATTGACGCCATTTCACAATATGGCGCTGATGTCACCGGCAACAACTGCCGCCGATGTTGATGCTCACACAGCAGCATTTCGTGCGATGTGCGCCGACTTAGTTGGCTAGTTAAAACCGAGACTTGTATACAGCGCTAAGCCCTTTTCGTTATCTGCATCGACATACAACATAGAGTGCTTCAGACCTTTTGCGACCAAATAATTAATCGCTGTGACAGAAACGGCGCGGCCAATTCCCTGGTGGGCGTGATCCGGATCAACCCCAACGACATATAACTCACCAACTGGTTCCTGATTTACAAAATCTTGATGGATCTTGGTCCAGACAAAACCAATGATTTGATCGCCTTTTGTGGCGAGAAAGAAGCCGGCCGGATCAAACCAACTTTCAGCCATTCGGTTCTCTAAATCTTGCATCACCCAATTACCTTGGTCTGGGTGGTTAGCAAAGATTTTATTATTTAGTTCAAGCCAACGATCTTTATCTTGCTCGGGGTTGAAGGTGCGGATTGCATATTCACGCTTTGTTGTTGGCAGCGGATCAGTCAGTGATCTGTGGATCTTAAGAATATGGCGCATTGCGGTTATATCCGCTCGGTGATTGGGCTTTCTTTGCCACCGCTAGTTTCTTTACCACCATTGGGAACTGTGAAGCGATAACCGACGTTGCGCACGGTACCGATTATTGATTCAAATTCGGGACCGAGCTTAGAACGTAAGCGACGAATATGAACATCAACGGTGCGAGTTCCACCGAAATAGTCATATCCCCAAATCTCTTGCAACAACTGTGCGCGAGTAAAGACGCGACCAGGATGTTGCGCTAAAAACTTAAGTAGTTCAAATTCTTTAAATGTTAAATCAAGTGAGCGGCCCTTGATCTTTGCAGTGTAAGTACTTTCATCAATAACAACTTCGCCGGTGCGAATCTCACCCGCGTTTGGATCTGCGGCAGCCGCGGCGGCAAGGTGTGTTCCGATTGAAATTCGAATACGCGCATCAACTTCAGCAGGCCCTGCGGTATCGAGCATTACATCATCGACGCCCCAATCCGCACTCATCGCAGAAAGGCCACCTTCGGTGGTTATCGCAATTACTGGCGCACCAACACCTGTTGAGGTCAGTAAGCGAGTTAGATTTTTAGCTGCAGGTAAATCACGACGAGCATCAACAAAGACAATATCCATTACCGGCGAATCAATTAGAACGCTTGCTTCAGCGGGCAAAATCTTGACGGTATGTTGCAATAAGGCAAGCGATGGCAGAACTTCCGCGCTGGCGCCATTGGTGTTTGTCAGTAATAACACCTTGGCCATGGGCTAAGCCTTCCACGAAACTGAGTTAGTGATATCTGCCTAAGTGAGAGAGAATACTCCTGTGAAAACATTGATTCCACTCGCGATCGTGCTGGCTGGCGCCACTGGATTTGGCATCTGGTATCAGCGTACGCGCGGGGAGTTTCGGAAGAAGAAGACGGTAAATGGGCCAACGCTCACCGCTGCAATCGTGGGCACCGAACTTGGCTCGCGCGCCACAATGGTGCAATTCTCATCAGCATTCTGCACGCCATGTCGGGCTACCAAAATACTGCTCGAAGATATGGTCAAAACCATGCCTGATGTTCGTTACGCCCATATTGATGCAGAATCTCATCTAGAACTTGTGCGCAAATTAGATATTCGCTCGACGCCAACAACCTTGTTTCTAAATGGCGCTGGCGTGGAAGTCGGCCGCGCTATGGGTACGCCAAAGCGCGCTCAAGTTCAGGCTGCGATCGCTGCGATTCACTAACTTACGTGATTGCGAAAGGCTTGCAAGTAGTCAATTGGCATAAACGCCTTTATTCTTAACCTATGTTCTTTATCAAAACCAGCTACTTCACAAAGCGCCGTGTAATTGATTACGGTCGCTTAGCTGGCTCTATGTGTCGCGCTTAGTTTGCTTTTAAAAACTAAAACAACGACCCATAAATAGACTATAAATAAAATGTGAAGGAAGTAAAAATGTCAGTATCAATTGATGCAAGAGGCCCACGTTGGTCGGCGGTAATTACGACAGTTGTACTCGCAATAGCTCTGGTGACTTCAAGCCTTTGGGTGATTGCTTTTCAAGCCGTCGTCTTTGCAATCGGAGCGCTTCGCGGTCCGCAATTTACGCCTTATGCACTTATATTTAAAAAGTTAATAAAGCCGCGCTTGAAGTCAGCGGCGACCCTTGAAGATGTTAGGCCTCCACAATTTGCACAGACAGTTGGACTCGGCTTCGCACTTGTCGCGGTGATTGCATCAGTAACCGGTGCCGGTGGGCTCTTTACAATTGCAGTCGCCTTTGCACTTGCCGCCGCGTTTTTAAATGCCGCATTTAATTTCTGCTTGGGTTGCGAGATGTATTTGCTTATCTTGCGCGCTCGCACAGCGAAGTAACTCACCAATAAATAGTTATTCACACTTTAAATCAATTCATTTTGAAGGTAGGCTAAAGCTATGGCTGATAGACATGAACTACGCGATAAGGGTCTGCGCTTAACACCACAGCGCGAGCTCGTCTTATCTGCAGTACGCGAACTCGGCCATGCCACACCGGAAGAAGTTGCTGAAAAGGTCCGTGCGACGCATCCCGGTATCAACCTTTCCACCGTTTATCGCAACCTAGAAACGCTAGAAAATGTCGGCCTTGTGCAACACACCCACCTGGGCCATGGCGGTGCGACTTATCACGCTGCTGAAGAGTTAACCCACCTGCACTTGGTCTGCAGCCAATGTGGTTCTGTCGGAGATGCTCCAATTTCGGCGGCGGCAAATTTTGTACAGAATTTAGCTGATGACTACGGTTTTAGAACAGATGTAACTCACTTTGCAATTTATGGGCTATGCGCGGCGTGCGTTAAGTAAAGATGACCGCTGTATTAGTAGAAGATGGCGTCGATAAAGGCGCAATTTGGCACTTTGGCGAACCAAATAAAGAGCAGAAAGCGATGCTCGAAGGCAAAGCGTGGGCTGATCTCTCCCATTTAAATATCGTTGCAGTCTCCGGCGCCGATCGCCTGAAGT
>JBIJCP010000107.1:0-4051 GCA_044344635.1 Candidatus Planktophila sp.
CCTAAAGAATATTTCTTCTAAGTACCTAGTAATAATGGATCCATCTACCAGATTTACAGGCGATGTTATGTCACTCGTTAGCGCTGAATTGAGTCAAGGTGATTTCAGTGCGATTGGATGGCGCGGTGGTTTGGTAAACACCGAGGATGAATGGCGCAGCGTAGACGATAAAGGCGCGGGTGAAGTCGATGTTTTATTTAGTTACTTCTTGGCGGTAAACATTGCAGATGCCACAAACGCTGGCGGATTTAATAACCGCGCAATTTACTATCGCAATGCGGATATTGAATTTTCGCTGCGCCTGCGCCAAGCCAACGGAAGGCTCTTGCAGATGGATCTGCCGCTTGAACAAGCGCGCCATCATGGTTATTACGACACCGACGAAGAATTCCGTGAGATCCAATCAAAGAAGAATTACGACCGGATCCTCGAGCGCTTCAGAGGTAAAAACACAATATTGAGTCCACGCAGGTAACCTGTACTCATGGCCGAACTTCGTCACTACACCAGCTTGCGCGTTGGCGGCCCCGCTAAAAAATTCGTGGATGCCCACAACGAGAAAGAGATCGTTGCTGCCATTGAAGCAGCTGGTGATTCCCCAATTCTGATCATTGGTGGCGGCACTAATATCTTGGTGGCAGACGATGGTTTTGATGGCACCGTGATTCGAATTACCAATAAATCTCTCGAAGCAGAAATTGATGCCTGCAGTGGTGCCACGCTTTCAATCGGCGCTGGCGAAAACTGGGATGACTTTGTTAAATCAACTATTGCACGCGGCTTTGCGGGGCTCGAAACTTTAAGCGGAATTCCTGGCACCGTGGGTGCATCACCGATTCAAAATATTGGTGCCTACGGCCACGAAGTTAGCGAATTTATTACACGGGTGCGGACTTACGATCGTGAAAAGAAAGAGATAAAGACTTTCACAAACGAAGAGTGTCAATTTTCTTATCGCAACTCTTATTTCAAAGCCCACCCGGGACGATACGTTGTAATTGAAGTTCAGTTCCAGCTTCGGATGGGCATTGAATCAAACCCAATTACTTATGCCGAGTTAGCTAAGAAGTTAGAAATCGGAATCGGCGAGAAAGCACCAGTTGTGGCAACTCGTAAAGCGGTTCTAGAACTTCGCGCCGCAAAGGGAATGTTACTAAATCCAAGCGATCGAGATTCTTGGTCTGCGGGTTCTTTCTTCACCAATCCAATAATTGATGCCGTAACCGCAGCAAAACTTCCGGCAGATGCTCCGCGCTGGCCACAAGCAGATGGTCGGATTAAAACTAGCGCTGCTTGGTTGATCGAAAATTCTGGAATTAAGAAAGGTGATTCATTTGGGGGAGCGCGGGTATCAACTAAACATGTCTTGGCGCTAACTAACGCTGCCAATGCAACTGCTCAAGATATTGCGAGCCTAGCAAAAAGTGCACAAAAGCACGTTCAAGATAAGTTTGGAATTACCTTAGAACCAGAAGTAAATCTGATTGGCCTTAACCTTCAGTAAGTAACTTCTTGATGCGGCCAATACCTTCAACGATATCTTCATCGCTAGTGGCATACGAGAAACGCAAGTAACCAGAAGGTCCGAAGGCTTCACCCGGAACTGCTGCAACCTCTACTTCTTCTAAGATCAAAGTGGCTAATTCAGCAGAAGTCTTAGGGGTCTTTCCGCGAATCGTTTTTCCAAGAACGCCTTTGACTGAGGGATAAACATAGAAAGCGCCAGTTGGTGTGGGGCAGACAAATCCTGGAATCTCATTTAACAATCCAACGATTAACTTGCGCCGGCGATCAAATGCTTCGCCCATTTTGTGGACCGCAGATAAATCACCGGTGAGAGCTGCAATCGCAGCACGCTGCGAAACGTTAGAGACATTTGATGAAAGGTGCGATTGCAAATTTGTGGCAGCCTTGATTGCATCCTTGGGACCAATCATCCAGCCGACGCGCCAACCAGTCATGGCATAGGTCTTAGCAACGCCGTTGATGATTATGCAGGTATCTGCCAAACCTGGAACAAGTACTGGCAGTGACGGCGCAGTCGCACCGTCATAAAGTAAGTGTTCATAAATCTCATCTGAAATAACCCAAATATTATTTTTCAGCGCCCATTCGCCGATCGCTTTGACTTGCTCAACTGAATAAACCGAACCAGTTGGATTCGATGGTGAGCAGAATAGAAGCGCTTTTGTTTTCGGGGTGCGCGCAGATTCCAGTTGTTCCACTGTGACCAAGTAATTTTGAGTTTCATCGGCAAATACTTCAACCGCCCTTCCGCCCGCAAGTTGCACGCACTCTGGATAAGTCGTCCAATATGGTGAAGGCAAGAGAACTTCATCGCCTGGATCAATGATCGTTGCAAATGCTTGATAGACCGCTTGCTTTCCACCGTTAGTTACGAGTACTTGATCGGCGGTGATTACATAACTTGAATCACGCTTTGTTTTTGCAACAATTGCTTCGCGCATTTCTGGTAAACCAGCGGCAGGTGTGTAGCGATGATTGGCAACTACTTTTGTTGCGGCAGCAGCAGCTTCGACGATGTAATCAGGCGTTGGAAAATCAGGTTCGCCAGCGCCAAAACCAATGACTGGACGCCCTGCTGCCTTCAAAGCTTTCGCTTTTGCATCAACTGCCAAAGTGGCCGATTCTGCGATCGCTGCGATTCGTGCGGAAACTCTGCTCATAGGCGAAGTCTGCCCTATACGAGCGCAAAATTGAGCGCGAGTTTTACCTACCCCCCATCCACCCTCTACACTTCGACGCTCACGAGGATTTGCAATTCCCTAGGGTTTTGTCCTGCCCTCGCGAAGGGCAGTAGCTCAATTGGCTAGAGTTGCCGTCTCCAAAGCGGCCGGTTGGGGGTTCGAGTCCCTCCTGCCCTGCAAGAAGTTTTACAGATTTACGAATTACTAAACGATTGAATAATTGGAAGGAACGACGATGACAGAGTCAACAGAACAAGTCGCCGAGAAGCTCGGTCTGTTCGCACGCGTTGGCCTTTTCTATCGCCAAATTCTTTCTGAACTCGCAAAAGTTGTTTGGCCAACACGTAAACAACTCAGCACCTACACAGCGGTTGTACTGGTCTTCGTAATATTTGTTATCGCTGTTGTTTCACTCTTTGACTTGGTAATCACCAAACTCGTCTTCTGGGTTTTTGGGTAAAGTAAAAAATGACTGAGAACCAGACCCCTGACGCTTTCGAAGCTGCGCTTGCTGCCAATGCTGATGAGTTAACAGCCGGAGTCGCTGCACCTGTAGAAGAGGTTGTCGCGGAAGTTATGTCAACTGATGCACCCCTTGATGATCTTGCGCTCGCCAGCGATGAAGATGGCGACCTCGAATCAGATGAGAATGATCCAAATGCAGAATTCCGCCGCACCCTTCGTGCGGCGATCGGTGATTGGTATGTCGTCCACTCTTACGCAGGTTATGAAAAGAAGGTTCGCGATAACCTCCATAACCGCATCAACTCACTTCACATGGAAGATTATATTTTCCAAATTGAAGTACCTGAAGAAGAAGTCACTGAGATTAAGAATGGTCAGCGCAAGCAAGTTAAGCGCAATATCTATCCAGGCTACGTTCTTGTGCGCATGGAGTTAACAGATGAGTCTTGGACTGCAGTTCGCAATACTCCAGGAGTTACTGGCTTCGTTGGAAATGCACATCACCCAAGCCCGCTAAGCATGGATGAGGTGGAAAAGATTCTTGCTCCACGCCCAGTTAAGAAATCTGACAAGGCGGAAATCCGCGTTGTTGACTTCGCAGTTGGCGAATCAGTAACCGTTATGGATGGCCCATTTGCAACGCTTCCCGCATCAATCTCCGAGATTATGCCTGAGCAAGCAAAGCTCAAAGTTCTTGTTTCGATCTTTGGACGCGAAACTCCAGTAGAACTTTCATTTGCACAAGTACAGAAGATCTAAAGAAGAATTAATTAAAAGAAACTAGAAAAGGAATAAAAAAATGGCACCAAAGAAGAAGGCAACCGGATTCATCAAGTTGCAGATCCAAGCTGGCGCAGCAACACCTGCACCACCAGTAG
>JBIJCP010000108.1:0-4039 GCA_044344635.1 Candidatus Planktophila sp.
AGGTGAGCAAGATGTGACAGTTTCAATCACGATTCAGTGGTCACTTCTCTAAATACCGTTATTTACTGCGATTTCAGGGCAGTGATTTAACCGATTTTGGTTAGCGACCCTTAAACGGGTACGATTTGCGAGCCTCAAACGTCCCCATCGTCTAGGGGCCTAGGACATCGCCCTTTCACGGCGGTAACACGGGTTCGAATCCCGTTGGGGGCACGCAAGGCCAGATTCTTCTGGCATAAGGTTATGAAAAGGCTTTAAGGTGACATAAGAGCCACTTATGTTTTCAATCTTTAAGGCCCGGTAGCGCAGTTGGTTAGCGCGCCGCCCTGTCACGGCGGAGGTCGCGGGTTCAAGTCCCGTCCGGGTCGCAAACTGTTTCAATGGCGAAAGCCATCTGAAACAAGTTGTGAGGCGAGAGTGTCAACACGCTCTCTTCTTTTTAACTAACAATTAAATATTGGCTCGGTAGCTCAGTTGGTACGAGCGCGCGACTGAAAATCGTGAGGTCGACAGTTCGATCCTGTCCCGAGCCACAACGGAATTGAAGTGTTTAGGTAAGTAGGGCTGGCTTAGCCAGCAGATCCAGAACCTGATGGCCCCGCTTTACGTTGCACTTGAGGAGCGCCACCACTGCGTTGGCCACCACGAATCTTGGAACCACCTTCAGCATGTGTCTGTGTTCCAGGTGCGCCCTTCTTTCCTTTTTTCGCTTCAAGGGCGGCGAGCATTCTCGCTTTTACATCATCGTTATTTGCCATAACTTCAGTCTACCCCTCAGATGGAATTCGTAAGAAGTAAATCAATTTCAATATCCAAGCGGCGGCGCCAATCGCCATCAATTGATATCCAGCAGTATCTGGCCAAAGGTAAATTGCCAGCGCCAGCGCACCATAGAAGGCCGCTAAGGCCCATAAAGTAAATGCAGTTACTCGTCTACTTAGCCCTGCGCGCACCAGGCGATGCGAAAGATGATCGGTGCCGCCTTGAAATGGTGAGATTCCACGATAAATACGTGAAGTCACCGCAACTGTTGTATCGAGAATCGGCACCGCCATTAAGGCGAGCGGAATTGCAAAGGATTTAACTTGCGGTACAACCCCGGGGCTTAAACGAATGGTTAATACCGAGATAATGATGCCGAGAAAGAGCGCCCCGGCATCTCCCATATAAATCTTGGCTGGCGCACGATTCCATATAAGAAAGCCGGCGGTCGCCCCCGCTGTAACAATGGCGAGAGCGCTAACCAGCACTTGTTGGCGATCGTAGGCAATAAAAAAGAGAAAGATTGAAATTACCGCGACAGTTCCTGCCGCTCCGCCATCTAAATTATCGAAGAAATTAATGGAGTTACATACCCCGACTATCCATAAAACCGAGATCGCATAGTTGAGAAAGGTATTGTTAAAGGCCACGCCCATAGTGTCTGTTGCAGTCAAAATAATGGCAACAATGATTCCAGTGACGGTTTGCGCAATCAAACGAGGCCAAGGCGCTAGTCCACGTAGATCATCAATTAAACCCATCGCCGAAATTGCAATCGCTGGAACCAATACAAAACTAGCTAAGCGAAAAGTCTCCATTGTGAAATCAACTGCTAAGAGCGAACCATATGAAGCAGCAACAACTCCGATGGCGATAGCGACTCCACCTAAATACGGAACCGGCTCTTTCTGCACTTTACGTGCCAGGTTAGGGGCATCAACTGCGCCGATCTGTAAAGCAAGTTTGCGCATTAGAGGTGTTAGCACGCCAACAAAGATAAATGTGAGCACGCCAAGAAAGAGAAATTGCAGAACTGAAAATTCCATAAATTACTTACTTAGTCTCACTTTTGAAATAATTGTTCCGTAAGTCATCAACTTCAGACTTTCGGAAACGGCGATGACCGCCCAACGTCCGAATCGAAGTTAACTTTCCGGCCTTTGCCCAACGAGTGACAGTCTTGGGATCGACTCCAAATAACTCGGCGACTTCGCGAGGAGTGAGCAAGATTTCTGCATCAGGCAGACGATTCATACAGCTCCTCAGTTAAGCCATTCTGTGTCCGTTTTGTAACGACTGTCGGAAGTATCCGCCAAAGTGAGCGTAAATAGCAATAGCACGATCAGATATAACGGGCTTTAGATCGCTGATTCGAAGCTCTGCACAATCCGCCAACGAGAAACCAACCGCTCGTAGCCCTGGCCAGCCATCTGGCCATCGCCGGCGGCAAGTCCAGATAGCGATAAGAGCACATCTTCTACAGATGTGTCGGCTGCTAAACCTTCTTCACCGGCTAGGCGCAACCCGTGATCTAAATAATTTGCTAACCCGCCATAATCAAGTTCGACCAGCGACTTGTTATGAAACATATCAAGCCATTCGAGTAAGTGTTCGATCTCTGCTTCTACTGAACCTTCACCAAATGCGCTTTTTACTGTTTGGTGTGCAACTTCGGTGCGCGCTTTCGCATCTGCAATAGTTGTTCTTAAAATACAAAAAAGCCCATCCTCATCTTCACCGCGAACTCGCTCTTCGGCCATAAAGAGTGAGAACCAACGCGGTGGTATTAACCAGTTTTCGGTCAAAATATGTGGCACTCGATCTTCCATCAGATCTACTCCAGCAGTGATTACATCTTCAAGCGATTGTGGGATGAAAAAAGGAGTAACTGATGATGGCATTGATTCTTTAAAATCATCGAGCGCCGCCCAACAGCGAGTTGCAGTAGACCAAGGTGAGACATAACGCAGGCCGTCTATATCTAAAATATGTGCCCCATCAGGACGGCCAGTTGGTGGTTCAGGAAATACCAAACGGCGCAGCGCTAACTCTTGTTCAGCGCGCTTTGAATTTTCATCCACCTTTAAATCTTGCCAGCGCAAACGATCAGCTGGTTCAAAGGCAGAAAGTGGTTCGTAGATACGAAGAGAAGCTACGTAGGGAGTTGGTCTCACTTTAATCGCAAGTGAAAATTAAGCACGGGGAATGTAATTACCCTCGGCAAATGGATCGTCATCATCACGAGTTTTATTTGATGAATCCTCGCCATGGAGTTCTTTGGCAAGGCGATCTAGATCCATCTCTTGAGAGTTGTACTTAAGATCTCTTGCTACTTTTGTCTGTTTAGCTTTTGCACGGCCGCGACCCATTGGGCGACCTCCTTACCAAAGTAAATTTCGTCAAGACGCGTAGGCTATCGCCTCAGGTACTTTCCTTCCAAAGTAGCCGCACCTGGGCCACTTTGAGCGTGAATTGAGCCTGATATCCAGGCTTTCAACCCCCGCGCGCCCAATGATCTGATCGCCAGGTCGGCGATGGCTGGGTCCACGATCGCGACCATCCCGACACCGCAATTCCAGGTGCGCTCCATATCTGCCTGCGGAACTCCAGCGCAATCTGCCATAAATTTCATTTCTGTCGGAAGCGCCCAAGTTGTGCGATCGTACTTTGCAATCAACCCATCTGGAATCACCCGTGCGGTGTTATCCGCCAAACCTCCGCCTGTGATGTGCGAGAAGGTGCGAATCTTTTCTGACTGCGCCTTAACCAAGGCTAAGCAATCTAAAGTGTAAATCTCGGTTGGTGTTAAAAGGATCTCTCCTAAGGTCTTAGAAAAGCCTTCATACTTTTTCTGCAGATCTAACTTCTCTGTTTTTAGGATATGTCGGACCAGCGAATAGCCATTGGCGTGAAAACCACTAGCCGGCATTGCAATAATTAAATCTCCACTTTTAACGCGGTGAGATCCCAGCTGCTTATCAGCATCGACTACACCGGTGGCAGCACCTGCAATATCAAATTCATCTTCCTTTAGTAATCCCGGATGCTCTGCAGTTTCTCCGCCGATCAGCGCGGTATTTGCTTTCTCACAACCGCGCGCGATTCCTTTGACAATATCTGCAATTCGTTCTGGAACAACTTTTCCAACAGCGATGTAATCTGTCATAAATAAGGGTTCTGCGCCGCAGACCACCAAATCATCTACAACCATTGCGACTAGATCTTCGCCGATTGTGTCGTAAATCCCCATCTGTCTGGCAATTTCAGTTTTGGTACC
>JBIJCP010000110.1:0-3966 GCA_044344635.1 Candidatus Planktophila sp.
CTCTTCATATCCGTGTGCTTGAAGGTCGTAACGCCCACCACGTATTTGAAGCGCAATTTAAAGCGGTCGCACGCGCACTTCGCGATGCAGTATCACTCGATGGCGGAATAGCGGGAGTTCCTTCCACAAAAGGTTCGCTCTAATAGTGATCGCTATCCTCGACTACGGGTCAGGAAACTTACGTTCAGCACAGCGCGCCTTTGAACGAAGCGGTTCCGAAGTTGTAGTCACCTCTGATCGCGAAGTTGCACTCAACGCTGCTGGACTGGTTGTCCCAGGTGTTGGAGCGTTCTCGGCTTGTATGCGTGGCCTAGTCGCAATTGGTGGAGATCAAATAGTTCGGGCTCGCATTAAAGCCAAACGTCCCACTCTCGGTATCTGCGTTGGCATGCAAATTCTCTTTCGTGATGGTGATGAGCATGTGACTTCTGAATTGCATAAAGGCGTTGGAATCTGGCAAGAGAGCATTACCAAATTAGCAGCGCCGATCTTGCCGCATATGGGATGGAATACCGTTTCTGTTACTGGTAATTCTCAACTATTTAAAGGCATTGCAGATCAGGCTTTTTACTTCGTCCATTCTTATGCAGCAAAGTCACCGGTCGGTGTCGCGCAAGGTTGGACCACTCACGGCGAAAAGTTTCTGAGCGCGGTGGAAGATGGCGCAATTTTTGCTACGCAATTCCACCCTGAAAAATCGGGCGATGCTGGCCTTGAACTTATCAAAAACTGGGTGGAGTTGCTGTGAGCGATCTAAATTATCTAGAACTACTGCCCGCCGTAGATGTTAAAGATGGCCGAGCTGTAAGACTTGTCCAAGGTGAGTTAGCGCGCGAGAGCGTATACGGTCAGCCACTTGATGTTGCACTTGATTTTCAAAGCGCAGGGGCAGAGTGGTTACATTTAGTAGATCTAGATGCCGCATTTGGTCGGGGAGATAACAGCGAAATTCTCGCTGAGGTTGTAGGTCGCTTAGATATCAAGGTAGAACTTTCTGGAGGAATTCGCGATGACGAATCCTTAAAACGCGCACTTGCAATAGGTTGTCGCCGGATCAATCTCGGAACCGCAGCGTTGGAAAATCCAGAATGGACAGCTCGAGTTATCGCCGAGCACGGTGATCGGATTGCAGTTGGTCTAGATGTGCGTGGCCATGTTCTAGCTGCGCGCGGCTGGACAAAAGAGGGTGGAGATTTATTTGAAACCTTGGCGCGGTTAGAAAGCGATGGCTGCGCGCGCTATGTTGTTACTGATGTAACTAAAGATGGAACTTTGCAGGGCCCGAATTTAGATTTATTGCGCGAAGTCTGCGCCGCAACGAAGAAACCAGTTGTTGCCAGTGGAGGAATTTCATCCTTAGCCGATATTTCGGCTCTTTCCGCCTTGCATCAAATCGGAGTTGAAGGCGCAATTGTCGGAAAAGCTTTATATGCCGGTGCATTTACTTTGCAAGAGGCGCTAGCGCTGACCAAAGGTGCTAGTTAAATGGCTCTCTCAGTTCGAATTATTCCCTGTTTAGATGTGACAGATGGTCGTGTAGTAAAGGGCGTTAACTTTACCGACCTGGTTGATGCCGGTGATCCCGTTGAGATGGCAGATCTGTACAACCTAGAAGGCGCCGATGAGTTAACTTTCTTAGATATTTCAGCGAGCAGTTCTGATCGTGAAACAACTTTAGATGTAGTCAGAAAGACCGCCGAGCAGGTATTTATTCCGCTAACAGTTGGCGGCGGAATTCGTAGCGTGGCAGATGTGGATCGCTTGCTGCGCGCAGGTGCCGATAAAGTTTCAATCAACACATCTGCGATCGCGCGTCCTGAGTTAATTGCCGAAATTGCCGATCGCTTCGGTTCGCAGGTGTTGGTAATTTCTATCGATGCTAGGCGAGCCCGCACAGAATCTGGATTCGAAGTCACAACTCACGGAGGTCGACAGAGTGCAGGTCTCGATGCACTCACCTGGGTTGAGAAAGCTTGTTCACTTGGCGCCGGAGAAATCCTTCTTAATTCAATGGATGCCGATGGAACACGTGCAGGTTATGACATTGGAATGATTAGCGCTGTGCGGGCTATCGCCAAAGTTCCGCTCATCGCCAGTGGTGGCGCCGGAACCCTTGAAGATTTTGGGGCGGCGCTTGATGCTGGCGCAGATGCCTTGCTTGCAGCGAGCGTATTTCACTTCGGAATCCACCGAATAAGTGATGTTAAGAAGTACCTAGGCGCACAGGGTTATTCCATTCGCAACAACCGTATCGCCTAAGGCAGAATAAGACCATGGATGCGCAGCTACCCACGGATCTACCTTCCGATATTGCAGCGCTCCTTAAATCTGATCTTGATTTGATTCCAGCGATTGCTCAGGATGTAAAGACCGGTGAAGTTTTAATGCTCGCCTACATGAATCGCCAATCGTTAGCGTTGACGCTGGAAACTGGCCGCGCAACATATTGGAGCCGCAGCCGCAATGAACTTTGGGAGAAAGGCGCGACTTCAGGACATACACAGAGGGTCTTATCGATCGCCTTAGATTGTGATGGTGATGCGCTCCTAATTAAAGTTGAACAAAGTGGTGTTGCCTGTCATACAGGTGCACAGAGTTGTTTCCATAATGAGATTTCGCCAAAGCCTGCTGCAGGAGGGCGATAATGCAGCGCTCTGAATTTCAAGAGTTCGCAAAGAGTTTTAACGTTATTCCGGTCTATCGAAAACTTCTTGCCGATGGCGAAACGCCGATAGGTATCTACCGAAAGCTCGCCAAGAACGCGCCATCTACATTTCTCTTGGAGTCAGCCGAACACGGGGGAGCTTGGTCTAGATATTCATTTATCGGAGCAAATAGCCAAGCGACCTTAAGCGAGAAGGATGGAAAGTCAGTTTGGGTAGGAACAACCCCAGCTGGCGCACCAGTTGGAATAGATCCTTTGGCGGCGCTACGACTCTCAGCGGCGCATCTGCGTTCACCTAAAATTGACGGATTGCCACCGCTTACTGGTGGCCTAGTTGGTTATTTGGGATATGACGCAGTACGGCGCTTGGAAAAACTGCCGACCATAGGAGCAAAAGATATTGATTTGCCAGAGTTAGCCTTTATGTTGACAAGTGATCTAGCGGTTATGGATCACGCCGAGGGAACCATTACTTTAATTGCTAACGCTATCAATTGGGATGGAACAGGAGATCGAGTTGATCAAGCCTTCGACGATGCGCAAGCACGTTTAGATCGAATGCAGAGCGATCTCGCTGGATCACTTCCAGGGTTTGTTGATGAGTTATCACCTAAAACCGCACCAGAATTTACAAGAAATATTTCTAGTGACGAATACAAAGCCAAGATAGTTCAGGCTAAGGAGGAGATTTTGGCGGGGGAGGCTTTCCAAATCGTTCTCTCGCAACGCTTTGCTATGGAATGTAATGCAGATGCGCTAGATGTCTATCGCATGCTTCGCTTACATAACCCCAGCCCGTATATGTATCTATTCAGATTTACCGATGGCGTTGAAGTTGTGGGTTCTAGTCCAGAAGCGCTAGTTAAAGTCACCGGCAAAGAGGTGATGGTCCATCCAATCGCAGGAACACGTAAGCGCTCTAATTCAGCGGAAGAAGACCATCGCTTGGGAGAGGAGTTGTTAGCCGACCCGAAAGAACGCGCTGAACATTTAATGTTGGTTGACCTAGGTCGCAATGATCTCGGAAGAATTTGCACTCCAGGCAGCGTTGAAGTAATTGATTTCATGCATATCGAGCGTTACTCACACGTGATGCATATCGTCTCGACTGTTATTGGAGAGTTATCCGAAAAATCATCGCCAGTAGATGCGCTCTTTGCAGTCTTTCCAGCGGGCACGCTTTCTGGGGCACCGAAGCCTCGCGCCATGGAAATTATTGAAGAGCTGGAACCAACGCGCCGCGGTTTATACGGTGGTGCAATCGGTTATCTGGATTTCACCGGCAATATCGATACCTGCAT
>JBIJCP010000111.1:0-3927 GCA_044344635.1 Candidatus Planktophila sp.
ACATTCCATCCGTAGCAATCGCAGGATATACAAATGCAGGAAAGTCCTCACTCCTGAATAGATTAACCGATGCTGGTGTATTGGTTGAGAATGCGCTCTTTGCAACCCTCGACCCAACAGTTAGAAAGTCACAGACTTCTGAAGGGCGCATTTACACCCTCTCGGATACCGTGGGATTCGTCCGCCATTTGCCGCACCAATTAATCGATGCCTTTAAATCAACGTTGGAAGAAGTTTCAGGCGCTGACCTGATTGTGCATGTAGTAGATGGTTCTCATCCAGATCCATTTGAACAGATACGCGCTGTCCGCGAAGTTATCAATGAAATTGGTGGATCAGAGATACCAGAGATCATCGCGATTAATAAGGTGGATGCCGCCGATCCAGAAGTGGTTATGGAGATTTTGCGGAAAGAGAAGAATAGTTTCGCATTCTCCGCACGAACTGGGTTTGGTATAGATGGCTTAGTCCGCGCAATTGAAAAATCTCTGCCACATCCCAATGTAGAAATAAATGCGTTAATTCCTTACGAGCGCGGTGATTTAGTAAGCGCCGTCCACGAGCGCGGTGAAATTCTCAGCGAAGAATACGTCGAGACGGGCACTCAGATGCGCGCTCTGGTGGATGGTGGGCTCGCAAAAGCTATAGAGGAAGCGCTCCATTAATCAGAGATAGCCCTTATATGCTTAGAAAAGTGGGAATATAAGCGACACGCCGCAGGTTGTAACGGGTAATAACGGATAAGTGCGCGAGCATTCGCCCTGTTACGAAGATTCTCAATTGGGAATCCGTTTGATTTTATGGAAGGCAGGTGAGAGCAGTGGCAACAGATTACGACACCCCCCGAAAAACGGATGAGGAACTCCATGAGGAGTCGCTTGAAGAACTCAAAGCTAAGCGCGTCGATGCTCAATCCGGTCAGATAGATGTTGATGAGGCCGAAGCGGCAGAGAACCTTGAACTGCCGGGTGCGGATTTATCCGGCGAAGAACTTGCGGTGCGCGTAGTTCCAAAGCAAGTCGATGAATTTACTTGTTCACGTTGTTTCTTGGTGCACCACATAACCCAACTTGCTAAAGGCGAGGGAGCGAAAGCGGTCTGTAAAGAGTGCAGCTGAGTAACTAAACCTTTATCTCTTAAGCAGCGCGGCGATCTCATCGCCGCGTTTGCTCGTTACCAGCCAATAAGGAGTCGGATCTCGTGGATCTAAAACGGTGATCTTCACACCAGTTGAAATCCAGAATTTAATCGCAAGGTATGCAGCAGGATCAGCGTCACGAGTACGCAAGAGCCGCATCTGGGATGTATTTAAAACATCAACGCCACCTATATATTTTAAATCGATATGGGCTCGATCAATGCGCAGTTCTCTTTCATCAATTGAAATCGATGAACGCATTGAAATTGCTGCGTAGATAAGTGTGACCGTTGCCGCCATCAGGGCTGCGACTGCCGCCGAGGTATCAAATGCGGCCCAAATTGCTATGACCAGAGATAGTAAAAGAAAGTAAATGAAGGCGAGCAGCCAGATAGGCGGGCGAAGCACTTCTTTGAATATCACTATTAGAGTCTAATTGAAGTAAAGTGTTGGTATGAGTCGAGTGGCGAGCACCACCCCGCCAGAGGGGGCGATGATTCCGCAGCGCCATGGCAAGGCGCCTGAGATTGGCACCAAGATTCCTTCACACTTTGGCCATTGCTTTGGATGTGGAGAGTTACATCCAACAGGTCTTCACTTAGTTGCAGAAGCCGGCGCTGGAGTAGATTTAACAGCGAAATTTACCGTCACCGAAAATCATCAAGGTGCGCCAGGGCTAGCCCATGGTGGCCTTCTCTCACTCGCCTTCGATGAAGCGCTCGGCAAGTTAATGTGGTTGATTCGTTCACCTGCAGTCACCGCACGGTTAGAAACAGATTTTCTCAAGCCAGTTCCGATGGGGACAACTTTGCATATCACTGCTCGAATTACTGGACAAGTAAATCGCAAGGTCTACACCGAAGCAGAAGGTCGACTAGATGGACCTGAGGGCGAAATCGCAGTTCGAGCTGCAGCGCTCTTTGTGATAGTTCCGATGTCACATTTCTTAGATAATGCTCCTAAAGAATATCTAGAACATATCGCCAAGACCCCCGAGATTTTGGCCTTTGTCGATCCAGAATTTGAGATCAATCCATAATGGGAGTAAAAGTTTTAATCACTCGCTTAGATAGAGACCTACCGCTTCCTAATTATGCCAAAGGGGGAGATGCTGGCGCTGATTTATTCGCGCGAGTAGATGTAACTCTGGCTCCTGGAGAGCGGAAATTAGTTCCTACCGGAATTTCAATTGCCCTTCCAGATGGTTATGTCGCCTTGGTGCATCCAAGATCTGGTTTGGCGATTAAAAGCGGTGTCACAATGGTTAACTCACCCGGCACGGTAGATGCAGGATTTCGCGGGGAGCTACAAATTATTCTGATCAACCACGACCCGAACGAGAGCGTCACATTTAAGCGCGGTGACCGCATCGCACAGTTGGTTATTCAGCAAGTAGAACGCGCGGAATTTATTGAAGTGGAGACTCTGCCAGGATCAGGCCGTGGCACAGGTGGATTTGGATCTACGGGGCGCTGATGAGTAATTTACCAATTGGCTCGAGCGGCTCAGATAAAGATAAAGTCCTCACCGCTTTTGGGGGCAAGAAGGGGCTAATCGATTCCGGAATTCCATCGGTCGTATTCCTGGTTGTATTCAATGTTGCAGATGATCTCCGTACAGCCCTGCTCGCATCTCTTATCGTCTCTGCATCTTTAACGATCATTCGTCTGACAAAGCGCGACACGATTCAGCACGCAGTCTCTGGCTTTATTGGAGCGCTGATTTGTGCATGGTTTGCCAATCGAACAGGCAATCCAAGCGATCTTTACATCCCAAAACTTCTAACCAACTTGGGCTATGGCAGCGTCTACCTGATCGCAAACTTAGCTGGTTGGCCAATTCTTGGACTCTTGCTCGGTCCGATACTGGGAGAGAATTTATCGTGGAGAAAAGATCCAGCACGCGCCCGAGCATATAAGCGCGCCAGCTGGCTCTGGGTTTTAATGTTCTTCACCCGGATTGTCGTGCAGTATCCAATTTATCGCAGTGGCAACGTTAATTTACTGGGAACTGTAAATCTTGCGATGGGTTATCCGCTATTTCTAGCAACGGCATATGGATCCTGGATGATTTTAAAGAGCGTACCTACGACAAAGCTAAAAGAAAGTTAAAAGATAGTTAATTAGCGATAAAGCAAGATTTGATCAGGCCTTCAGCCGTTGCAGATGCCACGAAGAGTAATTCATCTCCTGCGCTAAATACATCGGTGGGAGTAGGAGTAATTACTCGGCCATCGCGAACAATTGCAGCAAGTGAAGCATCATCTGGAAGTGTTATCTCTTCAACGGTCTTTCCGATGCAGCTAGAAGTATCTGGAAGGGTAAGTTCCACTAAATTTGCCTGACCTTTACGGAAAGAGAATAAGCGCACTACATCGCCAACGCTGACCGCTTCTTCAACTAAAGCCGAGATAATTCTTGGGGTAGATACAGCCACATCAACGCCCCAAGAAGAATCAAATAGCCATTCATTCTTCGGATGGTTAATACGCGCAACCACGCGAGGGACTCCGTACTCGGTCTTTGCCAGAAGCGAAGTTACTAAGTTAACTTTGTCATCACCAGTAGCGGCAACCAAGACTTGGCAGTTATTTAGAACCGCCTTGTCTAAAGCAGTGATCTCACAAGCATCTGCCATCAACCATTCCGCATCAGGCACAGATTCCATTTTTAGCGCTTTTGGATCACGATCAATTAGTAAAACCTGATGTCCATTATCTAGTAGTTCGCGCGCAATAGCGCGACCGACATTTCCGGCCCCAGCAATAGCAATTCTCATGAAGGCTCCTC
>JBIJCP010000112.1:0-3925 GCA_044344635.1 Candidatus Planktophila sp.
TTCCGCATACTTTGATCTGCTTCGAGATTATGTCGAGGTTGAATCACTCTTATCCGCAAATAATATGCCGGCAACTCCCACGATTGTCTGGTGGCCCGGAAGATCTAACGCGGAAGAGTTTCACGCTCAAGGAGGAGTTTCGAGCAAGTACTCAAACTTTGGTATAAAGATTGATGCGGCGCCATCCTCACTTGAAGCGGTCAGGCATCGCAGAGCTGGCGTGCAGGATGAGGGATCACAATTAGTTGCGCAAATCTTTGCCGAGGTAGTAGGAGGTTCAGATAATTGGCTAGATCTCTGCGCAGGCCCTGGCGGAAAAGCTGCGCTTCTATCGGCCCTGGCAAAAGAGAGTGGCAAGAAATTTACCGCAAACGAGATTTCTGCCCCGCGTGCAAAATTAGTAGAACAAGTTATCGGGGGAGCGCGAGTAATAGTCGGTGATGGACGTCAAATAAGTTTGCTGGGTGAAAAGTTTGGTGCTGTCTTGGCAGATGTTCCTTGTACGGGACTCGGCGCGCTGCGCCGGCGCCCTGAGGTGCGTTGGCGTCGTACCGTCGCTGATTTACGTCAGTTGACCGAACTACAACGAGAGTTAGCTGATGCTGCGGTCTCAGTTGTTGCAGATGATGGTTTCTTTGGCTACGCCACTTGCTCGCCACACCTGGCCGAGACCAGTATTGCAGTGGCGGATATTTTGAGAAAACACCCCGAGATGGAATTGATTGATTTAGCGCCATATCTTCCAGTGACGTTAACCGGAGCGCTTCGTGATAAGTCGCTCTCCTTATGGACCCATCGCCACGAAACTGATGCCATGTTTCTGGCGATCTTCCGCAAGAAGGTCGCGGGAGAGAAATAGACTGCGACCATGTATAACGACTTGCGGATAACTCCTAGTATTCTCAATGCGGATCACAGTATTTTAAATGAAGAGATCGCACGAATCTCCTCAGTCTCAGATCTAATCCACCTCGATATTATGGATGACCTCTTTGTGCCAAATCTTACTTGGGACTTTGTCGCAGCAGAGAGAATCATTGCTGATTGTCCGATTCCAATAGATGCGCATCTAATGATTGAAGATGTCGATCGGATTGCCCTGGATTATGCAGATGCGGGCGCAGATAGCGTCACGATTCATGTCGAAGCCGCTAAATCTGCGGTAACTACTCTTCGCGCAATTCGTAAGATCGGGGCGCGGGCGGGGTTGGCCCTTAAACCGGGAACTGAGATCGATAGCCATGCTGATTTATTAAACGAGATTGATATGTTGCTGATAATGACGGTAGAGCCTGGCTTCGGCGGGCAGAAATTCATGCAAAATATGATGGATAAGGTGCGTCGATCTAAAGCTCTGATTGGAGATCGTCCGATCTGGCTACAAGTTGATGGGGGAGTTTCACTAGATACAATCGCAATTGCGCGGGAGGCTGGTGCGGATACATTTGTTGCTGGATCAGCAGTTTTTAACGCTCCCGAGCCAGCGTTGATGGTTGAAATGCTCCGTCAGCGCGCTAGCGATGTCTAGTAAAGTACGGCTATGAAATCTTTCGATCAGCTCTGGGAAGAGTTGTCGCAGAAGGTTGCCGCCGGCGATCCAACTTCGAGCACCGTGGCTGAAGTTAACGCTGGGGTCCACGCCATTGGGAAGAAAATTTTGGAGGAAGCCGGCGAAGTTTGGCTGGCGGCAGAACATGAGAGCGACGCCGCTTTAGCGGAGGAGATCAGCCAACTTATCTATCATTTGCAAGCGCTGATGTTGGCACGCGGACTTAACCCAGATGATATTTATCGCTACCTATAGAAACGAGCAAGAGTGCTAAAGATCGCCGTACCAAATAAAGGTTCGCTCGCTGACTCATCTGTTGAAATCCTCAAAGAGGCTGGGTATCGACAGCGTGTTGATTCGCGCGATCTAGTGTTGACTGACGCTAACAATGGCGTGGAGTTTTACTACCTTCGCCCGCGCGATATCGCACTCTATGTAGGAACCGGTGAGTTAGAAGCGGGTATTACCGGACGTGACTTGTTAATTGACTCTGGAGCAGAGGCGAGAGAGATACTAGCTCTCGACTTTGGTGGTTCTACTTTTCGCTTTGCCGGACCCGCAGATAAGAACTGGAAAGTTGAAGATCTCGCCGGCAAGAGGATAGCCACGGCATATCCTGGTTTAGTTGAGAATTTTCTGACTCAGCGATCGTTGACGGCTCAAGTTGTTAGGCTAGATGGCGCTGTCGAAAGTAGCGTGCGGTTAGGGGTCGCCGATGTAATCGCCGACGTAGTCAGTACTGGGAATACGCTTCGTCAAGCTGGCCTTTCAATCTTTGGAGATCCGATTTTGCAGAGCGAGGCAATTTTGATCTCTCGCGAAAGTGCAGAGCTCCCAGGGGATTTGGAGATTCTCCTTCGCAGATTGCAAGGGGTGGTTACTGCCAGACAGTATGTTCTCCTTGATTATGACATTCCTAAAGTAAGCGTTAATCAAGCTTGCGCGATTACACCCGGTTTAGAATCACCGACCATCTCACCTCTACAGAAGGAAGATTGGGTTGCAGTTCGCGCAATGGTCTTACGTAAAGATACCAATCGATTAATGGATGAACTTTGGGCGCTCGGTGCTAGAGGAATTCTGGTAACCGATATTCATGCCTGCCGCTTATAACGAATCCGACTCTTCTACTTCTTCGCGTGTAATTCCCAGTAAATAAAGCACTGAATCCAAGTAAGGCGCTGACACCGAACTATCGGCCGCTGCCTTTACTGCAGGCTTGGCATTGAACGCTATTCCCATGCCAGCGAGGGCGATCATATCTAGATCATTTGCACCATCGCCGATCGCGATGGTCTGTTCTAAAGCGATCTTATGAAGCGATGCAAAATCTCGCAGAGCTTGGGCTTTACCCGCGCGATCAATGATTGGATCGATCAACTTTCCAGTGAGCTTTCCCTCAGATATCTCTAGATTGTTTGCGCGCATGTGAGAAATTCCTAGCTCGCTCATTATCGGTGCGATTACCGTTTCGAAACCACCGGAGACGAGCGCGATGTGATGGCCGAGTTTATGAAGGGTACGAATCAAGGTACGAGCCCCGGGCGTCAGCGTTATCTCACTCTGAACTTGCGTTAGCACAGATTCGGGTAACCCTGCGAGCAGCGCAACCCGTGCGCGCAAACTTTCGGCGAAATCCAACTCTCCGCGCATCGCAGAGTCTGTAATGGCGCTAATCTCAGCGCCCTTACCGGCTTTTGCGCCTAATAGTTCGATGACTTCTTGTTGTATCAAAGTTGAATCAACATCCATCACCACCAATTTCTTCGCCCAACGCATCAGCCCGCCAGGAGATATGGCGATATCAAGTGAATTCTCATTACCAATGCGCGCTAATTCAACCCGCAGTTGGCTCTGCTCGGCCCCCGATACGGTGAATTCGATAGCGGTTACGGGGTAGCTCGCAGTTCGATGAATTCTCTCAATATTTCCACTGTTGTTCGCTATCGCATTAGCCACTGCACCAATTGACTTTGGATTTAGGTTTGTGGAAAGAACTACAACATGGAGCAGAGACTTTTTCACAGCGATATCAGTGGAAGCGCTAGTCTCGAAAGCTGAGGCGATATCAACGCCAAGCGCTGCCGCACATTCCTCTAAATCACTTTCAATACTTTGCGCGTGAGCTGGCGCGCACGAGATCAGGACAGTGAGAATTACACGACCGCGAATAACCACTTGTTCTATATCCAATATCGAGACCGCAAATGGCGATAACGCTTGAAAGAGTGATTCTGTTATTCCAGGCTTATCCACTCCAGATAGGAGGATTAGGCCGGTAAATTGCTGGTTTTTATCCTTGGTGGTCATATCGAGGAGAAGATTAGCGTGAATCACAGGTGTTAAGACGGGCATTTAAGTGGATTCGCCAATGAT
>JBIJCP010000113.1:0-3917 GCA_044344635.1 Candidatus Planktophila sp.
GGCAAAGTACGGGGCCATCAGTTATTTACCTGGTTCGCTCTCAATTGTTAAAGCACCGCTGCAGCTGGTGCCAGAGACTGCGACAGTGGTGTACGGATCGGCGCTTTCAGGGCTGACTTTCACTGTTACGGGGCTGCAGTACGGACAAACACTTTCATCCATTGCAGGCTATGTCGCACCGACATGTACTTCGGCATACACCACATCAACACAAGTGGCGCTCTCGCCGGTAGCAATTACCTGCAGCGGCGGCTCTGCAAGTAATTACACATTCACAACGGGAACTTTGGATAGAGTGATAATCACCAAGAGGCCAATATCCATCTCTGGAACAACGATCGCTACTAGACCATATAACGGAACTGCCGCCGCAGGTGCGATCACTGTGGGAACTGTCTCTGGATATGCTCCTGGTGAGTCTTTGCCGATAACCGCAACGGCTGCCGATTACTCATCAGCAGCCACTGGTTCATATTCGACCACGGTTACTTACGCTCTTTCCAACAATGCTGATAGTTCAAAGGGTCTAGCAAATAATTACAGTATTGGAACATCCACGGTGACTGGCCAGATCGTCAACGCCCAACCTGGGTTTAACGTCTCGCTGAGCCAAGGGGCATCAACTGCCTTTGAAGTAAATTATGGAAGTTCAGAGACGCTAACAATTACCTCCACTACCGCTACCGCTGGAACGGTTAACTTTAAGGTTAGTATCAATGGTGGTACGGCAGCAGATATCCCAGGATGTAGCGCAGTAACCATCACAACAGGCGCTGCGGTCTGTCCTTGGGCAAATCCAACTGTTGGAAAAGCAGTTATCACAATCTCACTAAACCCGACAAATGCTAACGAAGCTGTTGATCCAAAGGTTATTACTACCCTGATCGTGGCAAGGCCATTTATAACTAGTTTTCAGGTAAGGGGACAGGCGGGCGTTACTTCTGGAGCTCCTGGATCTGTGGTTGTGATCACTGGCGGTAATTTCACTGGTATAACAGATATTAAATTCGGCACAGTTTCAGCCGAGAAGACTTTCCGTGCAACTTCAACACAAGCCACAGTCACTGTGCCATTTGGCGCTACGACTGGGTTGATTTCGATTACCACTTTAAAGGGAGGAACTGGTACTAGCACCAGCAACTTCACCGTGACAGGTTAGTAAGAGTTATAGCCCCACGATAGTAAAGAGTGAACCAATAAATGGAAATACACCAAGAAGTTTTCCAGAAATTTTCTCTGTGGGTACAGTTAAAATCAAATCACCTGTCTGAACAACAAAGGCATCTTCTTCTATCGTTCTAACAATGCCGATCGCAGGGCTCTTAGATTTTTCATCTAAACGGATAATCACCTTGTCGCCCACTTCGAAGTTTTCGGAACTTCTGTAGGCAACGAGGCTGGTATTTGCCTCGCCTGCGGCGCTGCGCAGCCCAGACTTTGGATGAGCAACTCTGAATCCTAGAAGGGTAAAGATCAATCCAGCAATTACCAAGTAAATAATTGGCCGCGCTGCTCGCTTCACTTTAACCTCCCTTTCTTAAAAACGTTACATTATTCTAAGCGAGTTCGAAGAGAAAGTTAGCCTTTTGACCGCGAATTGCCCTTTTTTACAATCTTTTTATTAGATTTTGGAGTTTTGGCAGCGCTTTTCCCGGTGATCTCGCTCTTTGTTGATGCCGGTAGGCCCGGGAGCGCTTTGGTTTTATTCGTCTTTAGATTATCGAGCCAGGCTTGGACATCATCTTCTATTGCGTACTTGGTAGATGCCGAATCTGCCACTTTCTTTTTCTTGCCAAGCAAATCTTTTACTTTACTTATTGCAGTTGCCGCCGAAGCCTTTACCGACTTAGAAATCTGAAGTGCCAACCAGATCCAATATCTTATTGAGCGCTTATCTACAACTAAATCATCCTGTGCTTCGTTTGAATTGACGGTGGGTTCAGTTTCATTCGAACTCATTCCGAGCATTAAACGATTGGTTCGAGAATCAGGGCGGCCAGTGCCACGCCAAGTTGCGACTTCAATAACGGTGCCGTGCGACATTTTTCCGACCAATAACTTCTGTCCATCTGGTAAATCAATTACGAGTACTGAATCAGAGCTAGGAAGTGGCAAGGAGGTTACGACAGGCGATGCTGGCGCTTCACTTTTGCGAGCCATAACGCTCTCCCTTCCAACTCTCGACAATTAGTAGAGGCTTATCGTAACAGTAGTTAAGTGCGTGCAGAAATTTAGAGAATCTCGAAACCAACCCAATCGCTCAAATCCCGCGTGCCAATATTGCCTAAGAGCAGATTTGGGCGAGCTTCCCCTGCTGAACTGGTCCTGACGCAGGAGGTGGAGGCGCCTACTGAAAATGTATTGTCTTCAAGAGTTCTTGGATTTGCGCCCAAGCCGGGCTCAGATGTTGTGAGCGGATGAGTACAGATTAGGTTATCGCCAAGAGCGTAGTTCGAAGAGGGAACAAAGATTTCGCCAGTGGATTTAATTTTAAAGTAGAGTTTTAGATTTGCGTCAATGCAATCTCCATCAACGTCGGTCACTATAACTTCGCCAAGAAAGAAGTCGGTGCCGGACCAAGTTGTTGGAAAGGTAAAGCCAACAGTTGCATCGCCATCGCACGTGCCGATCTGTACCGTGCCTTGTCCGAAGGTAAAGGTTGTCCCACCTGAACCTCCTGAGCCGCTCCCGGCGATGCCATTGCAGGCATATGTTGTTACACCTGCTGTTACAAATTTCGTACCACCGTTACCGCTGCACTCTGCGCTTCCGACCGCAACTACAACCGCTAAGACTGTAGATCCAGTTGCACCGTTTATACCTGCGGGACCGCGCGGACCTTCTGGACCAGGTGCACCTGCGGGACCTGCAACTCCCGCAACTCCTGCCACACCAGCAATACCTTGTGGGCCGATAGCTCCTGGTGCACCATCTATTCCGTCGCGACCATCTTGGCCGTTCATTCCGATAAAGCCATCGCGTCCAGCAACTCCTGCCGCACCTGGTACGCCTTGTGGTCCAACCAGCAGCGCAAGGACTTGATTTAAATTGGCATCACCAGCTGGCGTTGAACCGAGAAAGAAATTGCGTATAGTCAGCGGCTGGTCAGTTTCAGCATACGCAACGCCCATCTTTGCAAATGTCAGAATCAGGAGCAAGGCAAATACTTTTTTCAAAGCGCCTCCTCTTCTAGTTCAGATTTCATACCGAGATCCGCGGCGAATGCAATTATAGAATGAATTATCACCGGTGCCATACCCAGTGAGATAAAGAGCGCAGGACTTAAGCTGGCGATTACTGGAAAGAAAGTTATCGCCTCAAAGATAAGAATGACAAAGGCCAGAACAATTACTATTTCTATAAGCGGCTCTCGCCTTAATTTACTCAAGATCTGCATCGCCGGCAGAGTGGGGCGAGCCAATAGCAGCAACAAAGGCAGGGATAGCAGTACACCGAGCAAAATTGCTTGCCACCCATCACTGATCCAGAGATAGAGAAGCACTGTTACGAAGAGGGAGACTGCTGCTACAAAGGCAGGCGAAATCAAGCGCCCAATCTTTAAATCCCGCTCTTCTATTACTCCCTTGCTATTTTCAGGACGAGGTGTCTTTGGTGTGATAACAGAATGAATGATCCGCCCCGTCAGAATTGTCGAAATAATAAGAATTTCAGAGGTTAAGGTCTGGGTAATAGCCCCGCTTATTGATCTATCTATGAGAAAGAGAAAGTGGATTAAGAGCGCAGGTGAGACCCATTCAAAGAGCGCTCTATTTATCGAATTAAATAAAGGCCTCTTTGATTTTCCAGCAATAACCGCAGAGAAAAATGCGATAAAGAGAGCAGGTAGAAAGAAGAGCTGTGAGATAACTATCGTTGAAAATATAGCAGAGAGAGAAAAATCAGCGAGCAGCCAGATT
>JBIJCP010000016.1:0-13354 GCA_044344635.1 Candidatus Planktophila sp.
AAGCCATCAACCATTGATAGGCGACCTTCTGCTTTGGCTTTACGGTGTTCAGAGCGGCGACGGACGACTTCAATGCGGTGATCGATAAATACTTGCAGAAGTTCTTTTAGGCCTAGGGTCTGGGGGCGCCCCTTAACGAGCGCGACCGCGTTAATGGCGAAGGCATCTTCCATTGGGGTCAACTTAAACAACTGCTCTAGCACTGCTTCTGGTTCGAAACCATTCTTTAGCTCAATAACTACATTTGTGCCGGTCTTGCCATCGGTAAGGTCGATGATGTCGGAAATACCCTGGATCTTCTTTGCTTTAGCAAGATCGGCAATACGTTCCACAACTTTTTCAGGGCCGATATTAAATGGCAGTTCTCTAATGGTTATTCCCATTTTGCGAGAAGTAATTTTGCTAATTTCAACGCTGGCGCGCACTTTAAATGATCCCTTGCCAGTTGCGTAAGCCTCACGCACGCCTTCGATGCCGATTAATTCTCCGCCAGTAGGGAAGTCCGGGCCAGGAATAAGTTTCATCAATTGATTCAAGGTGGCTTTAGGGTTCTCAATCAAAAACTTTGTAGCAGCGATAACTTCACCTAAGTTATGTGGCGCCATATTCGTCGCCATGCCAACAGCGATTCCGGATCCGCCATTTACCAACAAGTTTGGATAAGCGGCAGGCAAGACAAGTGGTTCGAGTAATTGGCCATCGTAATTTGGACCAAAATCAACGGTATCTTCATCGGCTTCAGCAACCATCGCCATTGCAGCCTGCGCCAAGCGCGCTTCGGTGTAACGCATCGCCGCAGGACCTGAATCAAGTGATCCAAAATTTCCGTGGCCATCAATTAGCGGCACCTGCATGGAAAAAGATTGCGCCATACGAACCAAGGCATCATAAATTGCACCGTCACCGTGTGGGTGCAATTTACCCATAACTTCACCGACAACACGTGCGCTCTTTACGTGTCCGCGTTCTGGACGCAGACCCATATCTGACATCTGGTGCAAGATGCGACGATGTACTGGCTTTAAACCATCACGCGCATCAGGAAGAGCGCGTGAATAAATTACTGAGTATGCATATTCCAAAAATGATTCTGACATTTCAGATGAGACATCGATATCAACAATCTTGCCGGGATATTCGCCAGGTTTAGGACCAACCGGTTTTTTCGCCTTGGTTGCAGTCGCTGTCTTCTTCGTTGCCATGCGGGCATTCTGCCAAGTGAACTAGCTAAATTGCGGTACCTACACGCGGTCTGCCGCCGACGATTGCAACACATTGGGCCGCTAACTCGGCTCCAGCGGTCATAGCCGCAGTGAGATCGCGTTTAGAGGCGAAAGCTGCGATAAATCCTGCAGCAAAACTATCTCCAGCCCCAGTTGTGTCAACCACTGTGGCAGAAACTGCAGGAATACTAATTGAGTCATAACCACGCGCTTTGGCGATTGCACCAAGTGAGCCTCGTTTGATTACAACTACTTCGCTATATTCCAATAAATAATCTAGCGCTCGTTCAATATCAACTAGCCCAGTTAGAAAAATGGATTCTTCTTCGTTGAGAAAGAGAACGTTCATCAGCGAGAACCATTGGTGAATTTCCTTATCGGAGACATCTTTCATTGCGCCAACAGATGCCGGATCGAAGTAAATTGGAATCGAATCAGCGCGAACCTTCTCAATCATGGCCAATGCGCCAGGGCGAGAAAGCGGATTAAGGAGGGCATAACCCGAGATGTAAACGGCTTGGTAATTATCAAGAGGTGGTAGATCAGATAATTTCAAAGTTGAATTTGCGCCTTTATCGGGAAACATTGTGCGCTCACCAGATGAATCGACAAGCACAACAACCACGCCAGAAGGTTCACCTTGAATCACCAGGTTTTCGTGTGTAACTCCTAATGAGTCAAACTCAGCGATTAGCGCTGCGCCAGCCGGGTCATCGCCCACGTGGCTGACGATGGTGCTGTTGGAGGTTGTGCGAGTTAGCCAAGCGGCGACATTGCCAGCTGCGCCACCGCCATTGGTACTGATACGACTTGCAGTGTCACTGCCAAAATTAATCTTTTGTGGCGAGACATCTATGCGTGCAATTACATCAAGCATTACATCACCGATGCAGAGCACGTTTACTGACATTTAGTGCTGCTTTGCTACCGCAATATCAGCAGCTAGCGCTGAATTAGATTTAATGATTTCGATATTTACCGAAAGCGATTCGCCTTCACTTACAGTATGGAAATGTTCGAGTAAGTACGGGGTAACTGCCTTGCCGATAATTCCCGCTTTACGTGCACCGCTTAGCCCGCTCTTTAAAATTGCGTCATGGCGCTTGCGATCCATCTCGTGTTTGACTGGATTGGCCACAATTAGTGCGCTCTTATTTGTTTTTAGAGATTCACGAGCTCGGATAATTTTTGCGATCTCAGCGGCGCTATCAACCTGATGTTCAATTGTGAAACCTGAATCAGTCAGGTAGAACCCAGGAAAGGCGATGGTTTTATAGCCAACCACTCCTATGGCTAGAGTTTCTAGCCGCTCCAGAGTTGCTGCCACATCTAATATCGATTTAACCCCGGCACAGACCACGGTGATATCTAATTGTGAAAGTGCGGTCAGATCGGCGGATTCATCGAAAGTTTCATTTGCATCACGATGTACACCGCCCAGCCCGCCAGTAGCAAAAATACGAATCCCAGCAAGCGCTGCCAGATGTGCGGTGGCAGCAACAGTTGTCGCTGCAGATTTACCGGCTGCCGCGATGATCGCGAGATCTCGGCTCGAAGCTTTTGCAATGTCATCGCGATTAGCGATCGCCTTTAATTGATCATCGGTTAAACCAATATGTACAACGCCATCTAAAAGACCAATAGTGGCTGGCACTGCACCGTGATCACGGACGATATCTTCAACTTCACGCGCCACTTCTAAATTCTGTGGCCTTGGTAATCCGTGGCTGATAATTGTTGATTCGAGAGCAACTATTGGACGTCCTTCGGCCAGCGCTGCGGCTACTTCTGGCGATGGCGTAAAGGGCATGCGGTGGCTCATAAGCCCAACCTTACCCGTGAGAAGATACCTCTGTGCATCTCTCGCAAATCACTCCTTCGCTCTTTGCGAGCCTGGGTTTAACTGATGCGAGCGATCAGATTCAATGCGGACCGAGTCCAGTCGGGCGTGAGCTACTTTTCTTAGTCGATGGTTTAGGCGCAGATGCTGTTGCAAAATATGCGAGCTACATTCCAACATTGTCATCGCTGATTAGCCACGGTTCGGTTAAGACATCATTTCCTTCAACCACTGCAACTAGTTTGGCAACGCTAATAACTGGAGTAAATCCCGGTGAACACGGAATGCTGGGTTACACCGTGCAAGTACCACGTAGCGGCGGGCGCATTCTAAATTCACTTAAATGGGATGAACGAGTAGATCCATTTATATGGCAACCGATTGCCACGCTCTTTGAACGAGCGGTTGCCCAAAATATAAGCGTTACCCACGTGGCGGCAAAGCGCTATGAAGATACAGGATTTACTCGAGCAGTCTTTCGTGGCGCAAAATATCGTGGGGCCAATGCGCACGCCGATTTAATTACAGAAACTATCGCCGCGCTAAAAGATACCCCCGCCTTTGTTTATCTCTATGTAAATGATTTAGATGTAGCGGGCCACAGTGACGGAGTTGGCTCGGATAAATGGCTGGCTGCGTTAACCGGAATTGATCAACTTGTAGCAACACTTCTACAAAGGCTGCCGCGACAAACTCGCTTATGGCTGACCGCCGATCACGGAATGATCAATGTCGGTGAGAAGATTGTGATTGGGCAAGGAAATAACCTGGCAGAAAGTATCGCCACGATCGCAGGCGAGCCGCGGGCGCGCCACCTTTACCTAAACGATGGAGCAGGTGCTTCTGAAATTGCAGATGTGGCATCTCGCTGGGAAGAGTATCTGGGGGAGAAGGCGAGCATTTATACCCGCGATCAAGCCATTGCCGCAGATTTATTTGGAAATTCAGTATCTGCCGATGCGGCAGATCGCATGGGAGATGTCATTGCAATTGCACACGGTGAATTGGCTTTGATTGAGGTAGAACGCGAAAAACAAGAAGGAGCAATGGTTGGTCATCACGGTGGAGCCAGCGATATAGAAAGCTATGTTCCGCTTTTACGCGCTGTAATTTCGTAAGTTAGTTGGCCTTCTCAGGATCTTCTGTAGGTTTTTGGCCAAACATAATTTCATCCCATGACGGAACCTTGGCGCGTGCGGTTATGCCATCTTGCTTATCACCAGGTGCTGGAGTCTCGCGGATTGAAACCAAACGTGGAGTCTCACGGGAAATCTCTGCTTCAAGCTCTTCATCGGTTGGATCGTTATCAGGTAAGTCATCGAGTGATGAAGCAATTGAGCGGATCGGAGCGCTATCGATGCGGATCGGTTCTCTCGCTTCGACTCTCTCGGAAGTGCGCGATGGATGTGTTGGATCTGAATAAATTAGACCAGCTTCAATCCGGCGAATCGGAGCATCCTCACCCATCATCCAAGCGGCGCTGTCATCTAGCGGGGTAATTGTTCGACGATGTGTGTCGTAACTAAATTGGGCCGCACCCATTCCATCGCGATTTGGGTAATGAAGTTCGATAGTCCAGGTGCCATCATCTAAGCGCCAGGTATTCCAATCCAAAGCGTCGGTATCGACTCCGCGTGGGGATAGCTTTGAGTTGAGAATATCGAGGAAGGTAAGCGCTTCACGTCCACTATCTTTACCTTCGCGACGTGGAGTAAGTGAGTGCACTTGATCGATAATAAACAACCGCTCCTGCAAAATTGGTCCCGCAAAGCGTTCGACTTTATCTACTGAGATATTTCCATCACGAGCAATTGCATCCATTGTTTCACCAGCGCGCAGGCGACGTTGCATATCTCTAACGCTCATCGGAGCGTTCTCATCTGCAACTGGAACAGATGCCAGGCGAGGTTGGTTTACCGTTGCACGTAAGGTGTCGCTGATACGTAATGTGAATTGAGCCCCATCACTATTGGTGAGCGCTAGGTGCACCCCATCGGGGGTCTTACCAGTTAAGCGCAGTTCACTCATGTGGGCGAGAATACCCGCCAAGGGTGAAAAAATAGGTGAGGAAGGAGTTGGGCTGAACGGGGGATTTAGCCGATTTACGCTCGGAGCCCCTTCTGTGGCAAGATACGCAGTCTGCACGGTAGATATAGCCGCGCTGCATTCAGCAAGAAATAGCTTGAAAGAGCTTTACCTAGATGAGGACCAAACGATGAATATTCTTGATGCCGTTGATGCGAAGTCACTTCGCAAGGACATCCCACAATTTCGCGCAGGCGATGAGCTCAAGGTCCACGTTCGCGTTATCGAAGGTAGCAAGAGCCGTATCCAGGTCTTCCAAGGAATTGTTATCCGTCGCCAAGGCGATGGTGTTCGCGAGACTTTCACCATCCGTAAGGTTTCATACGGCGTTGGCGTAGAACGTACCTTCCCAGTGCACACACCAGTTATTGAAAAGATCGAACTTGTAAAGAAGGGCGATGTCCGTCGCGCCAAGCTTTACTACCTCCGCGATCTCCGCGGTAAGGCTGCCAAGATCCGCGAAAAGCGTGATGGCATCGAAGGTTACGGCGATGGAATTCTTTCTACTCCGGTTGCTGAAGTGATTGAAGTGGCAGAGGTTGTGACTGCCGATGTAGTGGTTGAAGCAGCAGAGGCTCCAGTAGCTGAAGTAGTTTCCGAGCCAGCTGTGGTTGAAAACGTGGCAGAGGTTCCAGCTGAATCTGCGAGTACAGATGTAGTGTCTGAAACGCAAGATAAGCCTGCTAACTAAGTAACTTCTCTTAAGATGCCACGTAAGGGCTCGCTATTACGCGAGTTTCCTATTCTCGTTGTAGTTGCGCTCGCTTTATCTATCGTCATAAAGACTTTCTTAGTCCAATTCTTCTTTATCCCATCTGGATCTATGGAGAACACCCTTCAAATAAATGATCGCGTTGCGGTAAATAAACTCCCAGTAATTGGCAAGTCAATCAATCGCGGAGATGTCGTGGTCTTTCGTGATCCCGATAACTGGCTGCCCGAACCTTATTCAGCAGACCAGAATAAGGTTATAGAAATGGTCAAAGATGCCTTAGTCGCCGTCGGAGTATTACCAAATCCAGCCAAGCAGTACTTGGTAAAGCGCGTTATCGGAGTCGCCGGGGATAAAGTTGAGTGTTGTTCAAAAGGTAAAAAGTTGATGATCAACGGCATAGAAATCGATGAGCCATATATATTTGCCGGAAATGTCGCCAGTGAAAGTAATTTCAATGTAACCGTCCCCGCCGGAAAGCTCTGGGTAATGGGAGATCATCGCGGGGCCAGTTCTGATTCACGTTTTCATCAAGATGATATTAATAACGGAATGGTCCCAACTGCGAAAGTTACAGGAAAAGTTATCGGAATCATTTGGCCATTTAAAAATCTTAGCTTCGTTGATTCCTTCTCATCTTTGAAATAGATCCTGCAGAATCAGCGTATGAAGGTAATCGAGTCGCTGCTTATTGATGCAGGAATAACTCCACTAGCCGGCGTTGATGAAGCCGGGCGCGGTGCTTGCGCTGGTCCACTTGTGATTGCCGCAGTTGTGTTAGCCGATCCCTTTGCTCCAGAACTAGCCCAAGTAAGAGATTCCAAAGATGTATCAGAGGCAGAACGAGAAAAACTCTTTGATTTGGTAACAAATACAGCGCTGGCGGTAAGTGTAATTATTGTTCCTGCGGCAGAAGTTGACCAACGGGGCGTACACGCGGCCAATCTCGATGGCATGCGGCGAGCGGTGCAGGGTTTAGCAATTACACCAAGTTATATATTGACTGATGGTTACGCAATTGAAGGTCTGGCAACTCCGAACGTCGCAGTGTGGAAAGGCGACCAAGTAGTAACTTGCATCAGTGCCGCATCAATAATTGCCAAAGTTACTCGTGATCGCATAATGCGCGAATTAGAGAGAGAATTTCCACAATATTCCTTCGCCAAACATAAGGGCTATATCACTAAAGCCCACACTGAAGCGTTGCAAGCAAACGGTCCGTGTATAGAACACCGCCGTTCCTTTGCCAATATCGCAGCGCTACTTTGAAAATTACCCACAAGTAAAGGCGCCACCCAGATAGCAGCCGCTGTGGCGATCTAATCTGCGTGCCATGAATCAGGGTGGCAGAAAGCGAAGTAATCAATTACTCGGGGCTTTTGGTGAAGATGCGACGGCGCACTTTGTAACCGCCCGCGGTGATGAAATCCTCGAACGCAATTGGCGTATTCGTGAAGGTGAGATTGATCTGATCTCGCTAGGTGAAGATGGCTTATTTCACTTCATTGAAGTAAAGACGAGATCTTCGCTCGCTTTTGGCCACCCCTTTGAGGCGATCAATAAAGAGAAGGCTCACCGGATGCAGCGGTTAGCCCTGGCCTGGCTGGCCACTCACTCCTGTCTAGGCAGTGATTACGCAATTGATGTCGCCGCAGTCTTGATAAATGCTGATGGCTCGCACTCACTCGAGTATCGCGGCGGTTTGCTATGACTTTAGGGATTACCCAGAGCGTTGCCTTACTTGGTTTAGATGGCGCTGTCGTCACGGTAGAAGTAGATATTGCAGATGGAATTCCTATGTACTCGCTGTTGGGGCTGCCTGATGCCGCTCTCAATGAATCACGTGATCGCGTACGCGCCGCGTTAATCAATAGCGCTGAGAGTTGGCCTAATCGCAAAGTCACTGTTTCACTCTCCCCGGCGTGGCTTCCCAAAAGTGGTTCAAGTTTTGATCTATCAATCGCACTTGCGATATTGATTGCACAGCAAGCCTTACCCCAAGAACCGCTCGATGGAGTGCTGGTGTTAGGTGAACTTGCCCTGGACGGAAAGATTCGTGCGGTACGCGGTGTTTTACCTGCGTTAATTGCAGCCTATAAAGCTGGCGTAACCCGTGCGCTGGTTCCACAAGAAAATTTCGCCGAAGCATCGCTTATGACACAGATGAAGGTAATTGGTTTCTCATCGCTAAATGAGATTCTACGTTTTCTACGTACTGGCGAAATCGCAATTGCACCACATCTTGATTTAACTCTGCCAGAGAATCCAAACCAACCAGATTTTGCAGATGTGGCAGGTCAGAGCGCAGCGCGCTTTGCCGCAGAGGTAGCCGCGAGTGGGGGACACCATTTACTTTTAATCGGCCCACCAGGGGCCGGCAAGACGATGATTGCAACGCGATTGCCATCGATCTTACCTGCGCTAAATATTGAACAAGCCCTCGAAGTTACCGCGGTACATTCAATTGCGGGAACTCTCGGCAATCGATCTCCGATGTCACGTTTGGCGCCGATAGTTTCACCTCATCACAGCGCAACTCGAGTGGCGATGGTAGGTGGTGGATCATCGGCGATTAAACCTGGCGCTTGTTCACTAGCCCATCACGGAGTTCTCTTTATCGATGAAGCGCCCGAGTGTGCTGGCGGCGTTTTGGATGCGTTGCGACAACCTCTCGAATCAGGGACAGTCACAATTGCAAGAAGCGTTGGAAGCCTCACCTTTCCCGCACAGTTTCTATTAATTCTCGCCGCTAATCCTTGTCCCTGCGGAAAATACTCAGGTCGAGGCAGGGCTTGCACCTGTTCTTCGCAGCAAGTTCGGCGTTACTTAGGAAAGTTATCTGGTCCTTTAATGGATCGCATAGATATGCGAGTCCAAGTCGAACCAGTGACACGGGTAGAAATGGCGCAGACTGAACTCGGTGAGCCAAGTTCAGTAATCGCTGATCGAGTATTGCGCGCACGCGGAAAAGCTGAGGCGAGATTTATTGCAGAGCCGTGGTCGTTAAATTCTGAAATACCTTCACGTGCGCTTCGCACAACATATAAACCAGAGCGCACTGCCATGAACTTTCTACACGATGAGTTAGATAAGGAGCGGCTGACCGCAAGAGGCCTTCATAAAATCATCCGCTTGGCGTGGACTTTGGCCGACTTAAATGGAAACGCAATTCCACAGTTAGCGGATGTAAGACTGGCTCATCGAATGCGTGAAGGATCTGAGATTTGAATGAGTTTGAGGCGCGTCTAGCCCTCTTTGCAAATATTGAAGGTGGCCATACCTTTTGGAGTAATCAAATAACAGAACTTGGGGCACGTATTGTGCACGAAAAATTGTCAAAGCGGGGATACGATCAGATCAAATTTGAGAAGTTGATTGCCAATCTTCAAGCTACCAAGGTAAGCGAATTGTTGGGCTCTCTAGAAAAAACAGAGTCCAAATTCTTGACCCCAGAATCCCCAGAATGGCCTACAGCGTTAAATGATTTACAGGCAATTCCAATTGGTTTAGTTGTTAAAGGAGATATCTCATCTCTTTCGGATCGATCACTTGCAATTGTCGGAACCCGTAATCCAACTCCATACGGTGTTCGCATCGCGGGCGACTTCGCCGCCGGCTTCATAGATCGCGAATGGAGCATCGTAAGTGGTGGTGCATACGGCATTGATTCAGCAGCTCATAAAGGAGCGTTAATTGCCGAAGGTCGCACGATTGCAGTCCTTGCTGCCGGCATCGATGTGGCATATCCCGCGGGTAATGCCCGGCTCTTCGCGGAGATTTCGGAGAATGGCGCGCTAGTTTCAGAAGTTCTGCCGGGAGCGCACGCTATACCTTCGCGTTTTCTTACGCGCAATCGAATTATCGCCGCACTTTCACAAGCCACCTTGGTTGTGGAAGCCGCCTTTCGTTCTGGGTCGCTGCGTACTGCGCGCGATGCGGCAGAGCTAATGCGTCCGGTAATGGCTATACCAGGGCCGATAAATGCGCCAACATCTGAGGGCTGCCACCGATTAATTGGTGAACGTGCGGCAGAGATTGTTACATCGGTATCAGATGCAATCGAACTCGTAAGCGCGCTTTAGGTAAAGGGTGCGCTAAGTGAGAGAATAAGTGTATGAGTGAATTCCGGTCTGGTTTCGTCGCGATTGTCGGACGCCCAAATACTGGAAAATCAACTCTCATCAACGCCTTAGTCGGAAGCAAGATTGCAATTACATCGCCGCATCCAAATACCACCCGCCATGCCATTCGTGGCATAGTAAATCAACCAACTTTTCAAGCAGTGCTTGTTGATACTCCAGGTATCCATAAGCCAAAGACTTTATTGGGCCATCGCCTAAATGCGGTAGTCGGCGAGAGTTTGGATTCGGTAGATGTCGTGCTGATGTGCCTGCCAGCCGATGAGACTTCTGGTTCTGGAGATATTTTCTTAGCGCAAGAAATTGCCAAGCATCCCCGCGCCAAGAAGTTTGCCTTGGTTACAAAGACTGATCTGATCTCTAAAGAGAAGTTAGCGCTACGTCTTGCCGGTATAAATGATTTAGCTAAAGGCTTTACTTGGGATGAGATTGTTCCGGTCTCTGCTGCTATTCATTCACAGATTGATTTATTGGCCAACTTAATTGGTAAGACCCTGCCGATTGGTCCTGCTTTCTACCCAGGAGATATGACGAGTGATCAAGGGCAAGATCAATTGATCTGCGAGTTGATTCGGGAAGCTGCGATGCGCGA
The DNA here is from genome assembly GCA_044344635.1 of Candidatus Planktophila sp. Lineage (GTDB taxonomy): Bacteria > Actinomycetota > Actinomycetes > Nanopelagicales > Nanopelagicaceae > Planktophila. Next base: position 10,592 of record JBIJCP010000016.1, read on the forward strand.
TGCGCGCGAAGAACTTCCACATTCAATTATGGTAACTATTGATGAGATGTCAGAGCGCGAGAAGACCGGTTCGCGCCCCTTCTTTGATATCCACGCGACAATTCACGTCGAGCGAGATTCTCAGACCGGCATCATCTTGGGCCATAAAGGTGAACGACTCAAAGATATTGGTATGCGCGCCCGCGCCGATATCGAACGCGAACTTGGCGCGCGAATTTTCCTAGGATTGCACGTCAAGGTTTCCAAAGAATGGCAACGCGATCCAAAACTATTGCAGCGTTTAGGATTTGGCGAGAATTAAATTAAGCGTTGACTTTACGACTGGCGAGATAAGAGCCAATTAGTACTAGCGGCAACCCAACAGCGATTCCGATAGTTAGCGGCTCGCTCAGGATTAAGACTCCTAGTACAACGGCAAATGCAGTATTCATATATGTAACAAGGGATGCTCGCGTTGGCCCGATCTCGGCCATTACAGTGAAGAAAACTGCGAAGGCGATACCTGTCGAGAAAACACCGAGAGCGATGACCGAGTAAATAGCGGTAGAGCTAACCTTGTGGTCTGGCCAAAACATGAACAGTGCCGGTGAATAGAAGAGCGCAGTCATAACCATGGCAATTGCATTGATCGCAACACCTGATTCGCCAGGCATCTTGCGCGTTATATAGATAACGGCATAGGCATATCCAAGTGAAGCGCCCAACATCATCAAGATCGCTATTGGATCTGAAGAACCGGTAAAGCTTTCGATTCCTACAAGTAAGAAGACGCCGAGCAGGCCCACCGCCATTCCAAATATACGGCGTGGATGCCAGACAGATTTATCGCCATACATCGAGGTGATAATTGTGGAGAATATCGGAACGGAAGCGACGAGTAACCCGGCTAGTCCGGAGGAGATTGATTGTTCTGCGGTTCCGATAAGAATCCAAGGAATTGCCATTTCAAAGAGCGCATAGACCGCGATGTATTTCCAGCCCTTGATCGCGCTAAAAAGTGATTTGTCGTAGATAGAGATTGGAATCAGGATCAAAGCGCCGATGAAGACGCGTAGAAATACGACGATCGCGGGGGAGAAACCAGTCTCGGGATCTACGGCAACGCGGATAAAGAGATAGGGAATGCCCCAAAGAAAGCCGGCGAGCAGAAAGAGAATGGCATTGCGGCGCGACATTTTTTAAGATCACCCCTGTGCTCGATAGAGATTTAATTAACGCAAAGAATTGCGATAGAGCGCGATAGTAACCTATCGCCGCAGTTAATCGTTAATAGGTGAGATTTATACTTTTTTGGCGATTTCCAACGCTGCAAAGTCAAGGGCGAGATGCGATGAAGGCGTTGCTGCCACATTGCCAAAGAAGCCATGATTCATCTCCGAAAATTCACGATAAATCACTTCCACGCCATCGCCTCTCAACTTCGCACTGTAATTTTCTGAATCGCTCGCTAAAGGATCATATTTCGCCATTAATATAATTGAAGGAGCAACTCCGGTTAAGCTCTTGGCGCGCATAGGCGCTGCATAGGCATTCTCATCGTGCTGATTTCCTTGTAGATATTGTTCCCAGAACCATTTCATCGCCTGAGTGCTCAACCCAAAATCTGTAGCAAATTCGCTGTAGGACCTGGTCGTAAAGTCGCGATCCGTGCACGGATAAACTAGTAATTGATAGCGCAAAGATACTGATTGATCTCGCGCCTTAATTGCTACCGCGGCAGCTAAATTTCCTCCAGCGCTATCTCCGCCAACGCCTATCCGATTTACATCAATTCCAATTTCTTCTCCATGTGCTTTTGCCCATATCAACGCGGCATAACAATCATCAAAGGGGATTGGAAATGGGTGCTCTGGAGCTTTCTGATAATTAACGCTGATAATTACCGAGCCACTTTGATTTGCGAGGCGATGTAAAGCAGCATCATATAAATCTAGGAAGTTTAAAACCCACCCTCCACCGTGGAAGTAGACCAAGGCGGGAGCGTTCTGATCGCTATTTGGACGGTAGATACGAATAGGAAGATCGGCAGTTGGACCAGGTATAAATCTATTGGTAACTGAATAGATCGGCTCTGGTTTACCAGCAAATGCGATCCAGCTTTGACTTAACTCTCGACTTACCGACACCGGCACTTCCCAGAATTCAGGCAGTCCCGCAGCTTTTTGATCTGCGAGTTGTTTGGCTATCTCTGGGGCAAGTGACATTTTTACTCTCTTCCTATTTCCAGTTTTGAGTCTGATCGCGCAAGGTGCGATAACGCAGTATTACATCTGGCGTTGCCGTTGCAAAGACCTTTTCAATCTTTCCTAAATCCCAAATTGGCGCAGTATCTCCACCAAGTAAAGCCCACGCTGCTTGGCGCGCTGCGCCATTGGCTACATATTCACCAGCTGGGGGAAGCAGAACTTCGCGACCGAAGAGAGCGGCGGCAATTTGCGCAACCGCAGGGTTCTTCGCTGCGCCACCGATTAAAATTATACGTTTAACGCTTACTCCCAATTTCTCTAAGGCATCAACAGCATCGACCAAACCACAAAGCATTCCCTCAACCATAGCTCGGGCAATATCTGCTGGATTTGAATTATTTAAATTCATCCCGCTAAATACTCCAGTCGCACTCGGACGATTGGGAGTACGTTCTCCTTCGAAATATGGAAGTAGCGTTAACCCATTAGCACCGGGCTTTGCTGACAACGCTAGCGCGCCTACTTCATCGTGAGTCTTGCCAAGTATTCGGGTAGCCGCATCTAGGATCCGCGCGGC
>JBIJCP010000114.1:0-3839 GCA_044344635.1 Candidatus Planktophila sp.
CCCAAGTTATCCCTGCACCGGTGCCAAAACGTAACTTTCCATCTTTCTCATTCCAAAATGTGCGGATTGCAACTGCGAGCTCAGCGCGATCGCCTTTCACCCAACCCAATATTCCACAATACGGACCACGCGGAACCTTTTCGTGTTCGGCGATAACTTTCACAGCTGAACTCTTTGGTGCACCACTTATTGATCCTGCCGGAAGCAGTGATGCGAAAATTTCCTTCCAAGTCAGATCTGCTTTAAGTGTTCCAACCACATCTGAAACCAAGTGGCGCAGACCTGGATGGTCTTCACTGCGTAATAGCTCTGCCACATCAACGCTGCCGGGCTGGCAAATCCGCCCTAGATCATTACGCATTAGATCTACGATCATTACATTCTCGCTCTGATCTTTATTGCCAAACTCTTTTGCACTTAAATCTTGGGTACCCTTTATTGGTGATGTGGTTATCTCTGATCCGATACGTCGTAGAAATAACTCTGGCGTTGCGGATGCAATCTGGATTTCGGGCAGAGATAGATAAGCGGCATAAGGTGCAGGATTTTCCGTGAGAATCTTTGCAAATAACGAGGCTAATTCGTTTCCATCAAAGTTGCTGCTAATAATTCGACAAGCATTTACTTGATAAACCCAACCGCTGGCAATCGCTTGGCGGATCTCTTCCACATAACTGCAGTACTCGCTTTTGCTGAGCGAAGACCGCCATTGATTTTCAGACGCCCATAATTTGGATGCGCTGAAAGGAAAGGCGCTGACCAGATCTTCTGCAAATCTTGCCAATCGCACCTTTCCTTCATAAGAGATGCTGACCGCCCAGAAATTGCCATCGTCTAAACGATTTAGATCATCGCTCTCTTCCAAAAGTGAATGCGCAAAGCGATCTCCCATCCAGAAGCAGTCTTGGCGCAGATCCATGGGCGTAACGCTACGGTGAAAGCCCTCGCTTTGGCGGTTAGCCCCCTGCTGCGATAGATTTGCCCCCGCACGAAATGCGGACGTAGCGCAGCTGGTAGCGCGGAACCTTGCCAAGGTTCAGGTCGCGGGTTCGAACCCCGTCGTCCGCTCGGATTACCCGCCGCTTTGGAATTAATTTTTCAAGTGGCGGTTTTTCTATCAGCGCCAAAGTTGGTAAGAAGTTAGTTTGGTCGGATGGCCGAGAGGCGAGGCAAGGGACTGCAAATCCCTCTACACGGGTTCAAATCCCGTTCCGACCTCCAAATAGATAGAAACAAAGATAGAGAAGTAGAAAATGATCAGCGTCGATCAGGAGAAGAAGATGGTGGAAGATCAATCACAACGTCCGTGGGGGCATTATGAGATCTTGTCTGAAGGCGATGCTCATAAGGTAAAGACGATCTGGGTAAATCCCGGAAAACGCCTTTCTTATCAGCGCCATGAAAAACGCGCCGAGCATTGGTTTATTGTTCAAGGAGATGCACGCATTACCTTGAACGGAGATACCTTTGAAATGGGCGCGGGCGATTCTATGGATATCGAAATCGGTGACTTGCACCGGATCGAGAATATCGGCAGCACAGATGTAATCTTCATTGAAGTTCAGACCGGAACTTACTTTGGCGAAGATGATATCGAGCGTATTGAGGATGATTTCGGGCGTTAATTCACTCGGCTATACTTTCCAAACAATTTAATAGATACCGAAAAGATTTAGACCCGGACGATTGGCTCAGCGGTAGAGCACCACATTGACATTGTGGGGGTCACTGGTTCGATCCCAGTATCGTCCACTCGCACGCTAGCCCTTCAAGTAATTCTGTATTCGACGCAGCGTCTCCTCTTGATATTCCGGAATCATTGATCGGTGTTCTAAATTTGAAGTCTCGTAGAGATAATTGAGTAGAACTATTCGGCGTTGCAAGAGGAGCATCTTCATCTCAATTTCTGAATACTGTGGGACGGGTGCAATCGATGCATAGCCTTGCTTGAATGCCGCGTCCTGTTCAGGTGTATCGAGATAGTAGAGCGCGGTAGCAAGATCCTGCAGAGGGAAACCAAAACCGCAATCGTCAAAATCAATTACGGAGAGGCTGTCTTGGTACCAGAGCACATTTGCGCCATGCATATCGGCGTGAATCAGTATTGGAGTCCCATTGGCGTAGAACTTAGATACTCCGGACTTGATTGCAGAAAGTGCCCGAGAGATTAACTCTTTCGCTTCTGCATCCAAAACACTTTTTTCGCTGAGAAGGAAATCTTCCGTCCACCAGAGTGGATCATCAAATGTAGGCAGGGATGCTCCTTCAGGTAACTCAAAACCTTGCGCAGCAAGGTGCATTGTCGCCATCGCAGCACCCAGCGCACTTAGCTGCTCATCTGTAGGCGCATCTTCAAGTTCCTCGCCAAGAATCCATGAGTACAGAACACAGTGAAACATTCGCCCGGATGCCTCATGAAGAATTGAGGTATAGAAATTTCCTTCGCGATTTTCGATCGGATTGGGAACCTTTACGCGACCATCTTCTGCCAAGAATCGAACAAAGGCGATCTCAGCCCTCAAATTTTCGGGAGTTCGCGGTGAATTTGTATTGATGCGGAGGGCAAGAAATCGCCCGTCAATTGTCTCCACTTTGAGTGTTGCGTTGTACTCATAATTGATTGAGACAGTTGACTTCACATCAATTGGATATCGGCTAAGAATGTGAAGCGAAAAACTCTCTAACTCTTTAATCACTATCTCTTCGGGCTGGTCGAAGAAAGCGCTGCTCATTAAGTGCTACTTCCCATGGTTAAATTGTATTTCCAGCCACTGTCATTCTCAGCGAATTGAACTAAATAGCCCAAGAAATGACCCAAAATCGGACATAGGACTCATATTCCACTTGTCATACTATTCAAGTAGTCTTTTACTAAGAAAACTACATAGATGGTTCGATCCCAGTATCGTCCACTTGAGGCAAATTTGAGAGTAACCTTCGCGGGCCGAATCCCCTGGCCTTCGAAGGTTACCCCTCGGAATATATTTAAGTCGCTCTTTTTGAGTACAGCTTTACCGAGCAACTGATCCCGTGATGAAATCTTCGACATTTCGTTGAGCCTGATCATCTGTGTATTGAACCGGTGGAGTCTTCATGAAGTAAGAAGACGGTGACAATAGCGCTCCCCCGATTTTGCGATCTAGGCCGATCTTGGCACAGCGAAGCGCATCGATAATCACACCTGCAGAATTTGGTGAATCCCATACCTCTAATTTGTATTCCAAACTTAACGGCACATCACCGAAGGCGCGTCCTTCGAGGCGCACATACGCCCACTTGCGATCATCGAGCCAAGGAATGTAATCCGAAGGTCCTATGTGAACATTCTTCTCACCCAAGTCATGTTCGAGCTGCGAGGTCACAGCATTTGTCTTCGATATTTTCTTGGATTCAAGGCGATCTCTTTCGAGCATGTTTTTAAAATCCATATTGCCGCCAACATTGAGCTGGTATGTGCGATCCAAATGGACTCCGCGATCTTGAAAGAGCTTTGCCATAATGCGATGCGTGATCGTCGCCCCAACCTGGCTCTTAATATCATCGCCGACTATAGGTAAGCCAGCATCCTCGAATTTCTTCGCCCAGATTGGATCGGATGCGATAAACACTGGCAAGGCATTTACAAAGGCGCAGCCCGCATCTATCGCACATTGAGCGTAGAACTTCGCAGCTTCCTCAGAGCCAACTGGTAGATAACAAATAAGAACATCGACCTTTTCATCCTTCAAGGCCTGGACGACATCGACGGCGGTCTCGGATGACTCGGTTATTGTCTCTCGGTAATACTTTCCAAGGCCATCAAGAGTTACACCGCGCTGCACGATTACACCTGTTTTGGG
>JBIJCP010000115.1:0-3825 GCA_044344635.1 Candidatus Planktophila sp.
ATGATGATTGCTACATCACTCATCAATTTCTCCGCTCATATAGTCGCGTGCATGTTCTGCTACTTCAGTTAATTCTAGAAGGTTTTCACCAACCACAGTGACATGGCCGATTTTGCGCCCTTTGCGAACTTCTTTTCGATACTGGTGAAACTTTAGCCCAGGATTTCGCGCCATGAGGTGGAGATATGGTCGATACATGTCTGTCTTCTCTCCACCTAAAATATTGCCCATCACTGCAAAAGGAGCGGTCATCGTTGGGTCACCAAGAGGTAAATCTAAAACTGCTCTTAAATGTTGTTCAAATTGGCTAGTCCGAGCGCCTTCAATGGTCCAATGTCCGGAGTTATGTGGACGCATCGCCAACTCATTTAAATAAAGTTGATCCCCTTTGACAAACATTTCAACTGCCATAACACCGATAAGTGAGACTTCTTCTGCTATCGATAGCGCTAAATGTTGCGCTTGCTCGGCAACTGCAGATGAAATCACTTGTGCTGGAGAAATTGTCAAAGTGCATATTCCTTCAGATTGGATCGTCTGCGTAGGAGCCCACGAGGTGGCTTGTCCATGTTCAGAGCGGGCAACCATCACTGCGATTTCACTATCGAATCTAATTAACTCTTCAATTAGAAGTTGGGGGTGGGTAGTGAGTAAATCTTCCAAAGTTGCTTTATCTTCGACCTTCCATACGCCTCGTCCGTCATAACCACCTGAAATTCGTTTTGCGATAAATGGATATGCAAAGGCTTCTTCCGCGCTGGCTATCACTCGCCACTTAGGGCTGGGGTAATTTGCTAACTTCCTACGCATCGCCGCTTTATCCTGCGAGTATTGAAAAGATTCAGAGCCTGGGAAAACTCTTACTCCTGCAGCTTCCAAACCTTTTATGACCGAGTGTGGCACTAGTTCGTGTTCGAACGTTACGAGATCACAGTTCTTTGCAAAATCTAATAACTGCGCCAAATCTCGGAAATCTCCAACCACATGGGGCGCAACCTGTGCTGCGCTATCGTTCTTATCTTGCGCAAATAATAAAAGGTTGATTCCAAGCGCTGTCGCTGGCGCAACGCTCATACGTGCCAATTGGCCAGCACCGATGATTCCGACTGTCGGAAAACGCTCATTCACATCGCTATCGTAGATGAACAACATCTCCTACGTTAACTTCAAAGCCATCTTCGAGGATTAGTGCGCCAGATGCATTTATCGATTGCGCGATTCCGGTTCGATTCTCTCGCCCCACAACCTCAACCCTGACTCTTTGCCCCAGCGACGAACAGATCTTGCTGTAGCCCTCAATGAAGTCTTCACCTTCATCCCACCTCTTGAAATTACTCTCAAAACGGTTTAGAAAATTACTGAGAATTAAATTACGATTTAAATTACTTGATCCTGCAATTGCAAGCGAGGTGGCGCTTTCTACTGGAAGCTCCACTTGCGCCATTGCGACGTTGATACCTATTCCGATGATAATTCCATCACTGGTGGCTTGCGCTAATAAACCGGCAACTTTAGCTTGGTCAATTAAAATATCATTTGGCCACTTCAACCAAACGTGTGATGAAATATCTACAGAAATAACTTGCTGCATACTCAGAGCAGCTAAGTGCGCGATGAATCCCCAGTCAGCACGGTCTCTCTTAGGTGTAATGTAGAAAGAAAATAATAAAGCGCTACCCGGTGGCGCTTGGAAAACGCGGTCCATTCGACCACGTCCTGCTGTTTGGAAATTCGCAGCGATTACATCTCCGTTTTTGGCAGAATTTACTTTAACCATATCTGCGAGATCACTTTGTGTAGAAGTAGTGAGGTCAAGCACGCTTACTCGCCAGTACTGCGAGACCAGTGATGCGATAACCGTTTTATCTAGTGGCGCTCTTGGCGCTGACGTACCCACGCCTAGTACCGTAGAGCCATGAGCCCAGATCTGCATACAACTTCAGGAAAAATTGAAGATCTTCGACTTCGTGTTGAAGAAGCGATTCACGGTAGTTCCGCACGAGCGGTCGAAAAACAACACTCCAAAGGCAAGTTGACCGCCCGTGAGCGAATTGATTTATTGGTCGATGCGCAATCCTTTACCGAAATAGATGAATTTGCACGCCACCGTTCTACCCAGTTTGGAATGGAGAAGAATCGTCCATACGGAGATGGCGTTGTGATAGGTACCGCAACGGTGGATGGTCGACCGATCGCTCTCTACTCTCAAGATTTCACTGTAATGGGAGGCAGTCTTGGCGAAGTCCACGCAGAGAAAATTGTAAAGATCGCCGAATTCGCGCTTAAGAGTGGAATCCCATTAATTGGAATTAACGATTCTGGTGGCGCACGTATTCAAGAAGGTGTTGCTTCGCTAAATGGCTATGGCAAAATTTTTCGACTTAATACTCGCTCATCGGGCGTGATTCCTCAGATATCACTGATATTGGGTCCGTGCGCAGGAGGATCAGCATATTCACCAGCGCTAACAGATTTCACGGTCATGGTTAATGAAACTTCACATATGTTTATCACCGGGCCGGATGTCATAAAAACTGTAACTGGTGAAGATGTTGAAATGGAAGAACTCGGTGGAGCGTTAACTCACAATACTCGATCTGGCAACGCCCATTACCTTGCCGAAAATGAAGCGGATGCAATTGATTATGTAAAGGCGCTGCTTTCATATTTACCTTCCAATAATATGGATGGCTCTCCGCACCTTCCTCCAACGCAGAATCTAGATGAAAGCGCTGCAGATATCGCGCTAAATGAGTTGATTCCAGATAGTCCCAACCAGCCATATGACATGAAGAAATTGATAACGACTCTGGTTGATGAAGGTGAATTCTTGGAAGTGCACGCTTTATATGCCCCAAATATTATCGTCGGGTTTGCGCGCATTGAAGGCGAGTCAATCGGAATTATTGCTAATCAACCTTCCCAATTAGCCGGAACTTTAGATATTAACTCCAGCGAGAAAGCAGCTCGTTTTCTTCGATTCTGCGATGCCTTCAATATTCCAATTCTTACCTTGGTAGATGTACCCGGCTTTTTACCTGGAACTGAACAAGAATGGAATGGAATAATTCGGCGTGGGGCTAAGTTGCTTTATGCATACGCTGAGGCTTCCGTGCCACTGGTCACTCTGATAACCCGCAAGGCTTATGGCGGCGCATTTATTGTTATGGGTTCAAAGTACTTGGGTAGCGATATTAACTTCGCCTGGCCAAGCGCAGAAATTGCAGTAATGGGAGCGCAAGGTGCGGTGAATATTCTCTACCGTAAAGAAATTGCTGAAGCTGCTAATCCTGAGAAAGTGCGGGCGGAATTAGTCTCTGAATACACCGAGACGCTATCTAATCCTTACGCCGCCGCCGAGCGAGGCACAATTGATAGCGTGATTGAGCCACATCAATCACGCGCCTACATAACCAAAGCATTTCGCACTTTAAAGACTAAGCGCGATATCTTGCCGGCGCGTAAACACGGAAATATTCCGTTGTAATGAAATTTACAGTCACCTCTGGAAACCCTAGCGCGGAAGAACTGCAGGCAATTAAGGCGGTTCTAGAAAACCACGATGCCCTAGTTCTTGTGCCAGTAGTCAAGCGCAGCGTCTTTGGATTGCCGCAATTGCGACAGCCGCTACCCCATCAAATTACCTTTGGCGCTCGGCGAAAGAACAAGTAATGCCGCAAATTGTTCTCGCTTCGCAATCAACTTCGCGCCGCCGCTTGCTTGAAGGTGCTGGCATTTCTCCATTGGTAAAAGTAAGTCAGGTGGATGAAGAGACTGATTTTTTCAACGCCATGTCCCCTGCCGATATGGTTATTGCTTTAGCGG
>JBIJCP010000116.1:0-3788 GCA_044344635.1 Candidatus Planktophila sp.
ATTGCATCGCTTTGTCGATCCAGCCGATAACGAGGTTTATCTGTATACCCAGTTTGAAACCGGTGATGCGCGCCGTATGTATGCCTGCTTTGACCAGCCAGATCAGAAAGCGACTTTCACAATCAGCACTATTACCCCAAGCCACTGGGCGGTTATCTCGAATTACGGTATTGAATCGACTAAAGAACTCGAGGGCGATCGCAAGCACACACAATTTGCGACATCACAGGTCATTTCAACCTACGTCACCGCAATCGTGGCAGGTGCATACACCTCAGTTCATGATGAATATAAAGGTGAAAAGACGATTCCACTTGGGATCTATGCACGCAAATCATTCTTCCAATATGTAGACGCTGCTAATATCTTTGAAGTCACCAAACAAGGCTTTGCCTACTTTGAAAAGACCTTTGGGTTGGCCTATCCCTTTGGTAAATACGACCAGATCGCTGTTGCAGAATATAACTGGGGCGCAATGGAAAATGTCGGTTGTGTTACCTTCCACGAAGATGTCTTGATCTTCCGCAGTAAAGTTACCGAACGCAGCTACATCAGCCGCGCCACAACGATTCATCACGAGATGGCGCATATGTGGTTCGGTGACCTGGTCACGATGAAATGGTGGCAGGATCTTTGGCTAAATGAATCCTTCGCGGAATGGGCTTCTTATATGGCGGTCAGCGAATCAACTAAGTACAAGAACGCGTGGACAGAGTTTAACTCGGTCCGCAAAAACTGGGCATACCGCGCAGATCAATTGTCTTCAACGCATCCAATTGCAGTTGAGATGAAAGATCTTGATGATGTCCGAACCAACTTCGATGGAATTTCATACGCCAAAGGCGCATCAGTACTGCAACAACTAGTTGCCCACGTTGGCCGCGATAACTTTATCGCTGGGCTTCGCAAGTACTTTGCCAAGCACGCATATGCCAACACCGAGTTAAGTGATTTGATTACTGAGCTAGAAGCTACAAGCGGCAAAGATCTCACCACTTGGGTTTCAACTTGGTTGCGCACTGCAGGCGTGAACACGCTTCGCCCAGTCATTAAATTCGATGGTGATAAATATGCATCTGTTGCAGTTAAGCAAGAGGTACCACCAATGCCAGCTGGATCTAAAGAACTGCGCCCGCACCGTTTATATCTTGGCCTTTTCGATATCGCAGGCGATGCCTTGGTGCGCCGCGAAAGTATTGAAGTTGATATTGCAGGCGAATTAACCGAGATTAAAGAACTAGCTGGCAAGAAAGCAGCCGACTTGCTGTTGATCAACGATCACGATCAAACTTATGCCAAGTTACGTTTTGATGACCGATCTGTCGCAGCGATGAAGAAGTACTTGGGCAAATTAGATGATTCTCTCGCCCGTGGCCTTATCTGGGCTTCGCTCTGGGATTCAACCCGCGATGGTGAACTTTCAGCAAGTGACTACATTGAAATTGCACTTGGTGCACTTAAAGATGAGACCGATATTTCAATGATTACTGCAACGTTTATGCAGATTGACACGGCAATTTGGGCATATCTAGCGCCGAAGAACCGTGACGCGGTTCGCCTCTCGGTGGCAAATACTGTGCAAGAGTTACTTGGCTCTTCCAAGCCAGGCAGCGATGCCCAGCTGCAATATGCGCGCGCCTTTGCAAATAACGCATTCACGCCGGCACAGTTTGAAACTCTAAAGAAAATGCTAAATGGTTCTGTTGATGGATTAACCATGGATGCTGATCTTCGCTGGTATGTCTTCTTGTGTGGAGTAAAGCGCGGGATCTTTGGCGTCGCAGATATCCAAGCTGAAGGAGAGCGCGATAAGACTGCTCACGGAAAGCAATATGTTGCATATGCTCACGCTGCCCTGCCAAGCCACGAAGCAAAAGCTGCAGCCTTTAAATCCATCACCACTGATGATTTAAGCAACACGATTCACTCATATAAGTGCCGTGGCTTTAACGAGAGCATTCATTGCGACTTACTTGAGGCATTTGTAGATGATTACTTTGATGCGATCTTAAAAGTCTGGGAGACCAAGGGATACGAAATCGCGGAAACGACTGCGACGCTAGCTTTCCCAACTTGGGCAATTAGTGATGAGACAGTAAAGAAGGCGCAACACTGGCTAGATGTGACTGGTAAAGATGCATCCGCTGCCCTGCGCCGAACTGTGGCGGAAGGTCGCGATGCTATGACTCGTGCGCTAAAGGCGCGCGCTGTTGATCTTCGTTGATTAATCGATAGAAGTTACGATAGAACTCTTCTTCTCGTTCTTCTTTCGCTCTCCCGTAAGTGCATATGTAATCAACGAGATTGCAAGAAATATCACAACTGGGGCTGCGAAGAAATAAGTAAAGGTTTCGACTGCGCTTAAACCTTCTCCAGCGACTGTTCCGTCTTCTTGACCGTCCAGCGACAGTATTTGAATTGCGGATGCAAAGGTAATCATCATGGTTGTAAGTGTAATTGAGTTAAGCGGTAGCTGCTGCCACACCAAATGGCTCTAAGTAAGGTAGCCATCGATTATCAGTGCGTCCGGTGCCCAGAATTCGCCAGGCTGCACCAACAGGTTCGCGAGGAAGTGAGCGAAGTCTCCATCCTAAATCCTTTAGCGGTTTATCAGCCTTTAAGTGGTTGCATTTGTGGCAAGCAGATACAACGTTCTCCCAGTTGTGACCGCCGCCACGAGAGCGCGGGATCACATGATCTATTGAAGTCGCTGGTGCAGAACAGTAAACACAGCGACCGCCATCGCGCGCAAAGATCGCTCTTCGTGAAAGCGGAACTGCATGGCGATAGGGAATCTTCACAAATTTATTTAGCCGAATAACTGATGGGAGTTCGATCTGTCCCTGCGCAAAATGCAGAACTGTTCCGGAAGACTCAACCATGGTGGCGCGGGTGTTAAGTACAAGCAGCAGCGCACGGCGTTCAGTAACGACACCTAGCGGTTCGTAGGTGGCGTTTAGAACAAGCGAGCGAGACATACATACCCCGATTTCGAAGCGCGTGGCTCGCGCCGATTGGTTTATCTTGCACTAAGAATGTGCAAGATAGGCGCATTTACAGGTCAATTTTTGGTAAAGAATTGGAATAGAGTTTGATCTATGAGCGAGCAGACCCGAAATATTCTCGAATGGCTAAGCGGGTCACCGCTGCGTATCTTCACTGTCCTGATCGCGGCCTGGATCGCCCATAGCATCGGCCATCGCGCTATTGAGCGCGCTGTTGCCAAACTAGCGACCACCGACTTAAAGCCTGGCCCAGGATTTGCAAAGCGCCAAGCAGAACGCGCCCGCACAACTGGATCTGTTCTTACTTCAATACTCAAAGCAGTTATCTGGATAATCGCACTCGGCATGATCTTGGGCGAATTCGGTTTCAACCTCGGTCCCGTAATCGCATCAGCTGGTGTGATTGGTGTAGCTATTGGACTCGGCGCTCAAACTTTAGTTCGCGATATTTTATCTGGAATCTTTATGTTAATTGAAGATCAATATGGAGTTGGCGATGAGATTAAAGTTTTAGATATTGAAGGCGTGGTTGAAAAAGTTGGACTGCGCATAACCACAATTCGCGATAAGTCAGATGTACTTTGGTATGTACGAAATGGTGAAATTATGGTTATAGGGAACGGTTCTCAGAAGCGTTAACCATTCCGTGCGCTGCCATTTCTAAATACTCACGCAGTTGAAGACGATGAATCTCGGTCATTTCCATTCCATCTAAAGCGCCGAAGGCGCAAGCTAGCCAAGCATCTCGCGCCGCTAGATCTATATGAAACCCAGCGTGGCGCA
>JBIJCP010000017.1:0-13048 GCA_044344635.1 Candidatus Planktophila sp.
TACGAGAAGCAGAGATTAACTCCATTGCTTTCGTAATTTTCTTAGTCGCTTTAACGGATCGCATCCGTCGGCGATAAACGCGAAGTTGAGCACCCATGAGTTACTTCTTCACCGCCGGAGGAACGAATCTGGTAATCGCTTCTGCGTTCTCTGAATCAAGGGCTTCGGCAGGTGCATCGTTAACGATTCCTGCCGCTGATGACTTAAATTGCTTCTTAAAATCAGCAACTGCTGACTTCATCTTGGCAACAGTGTCATCTTCTAGCTGCTTGGTCTCTGAAATGACGGTAAAGATATCTTTACGTTCGCGACCAATAAAATCTAGAAGTTCAGATTCAAAGCGACGGATATCTGCAACTGCAACAGAATCGAGTTCTCCTGAAGTTCCCGCCCAGATTGAAACGATCTGACGCTCCAATGAATATGGTGAGTACTGGCCTTGCTTCAGAAGTTCAACCATGCGCGCACCGCGTTCTAGTTGCGCCTTTGAAGCCGCATCTAGATCTGAACCAAATGCTGCGAATGCTTCAAGTTCGCGGAACTGCGCGAGGTCAAGACGCAAGCGACCAGCGATCTTCTTCATCGCCTTGGTCTGAGCAGAACCACCAACACGAGATACCGAAACACCTACGTTGATCGCTGGACGAACACCGGCGTTGAAGAGATCTGTTTCAAGGAAGCACTGACCATCAGTAATAGAAATTACGTTGGTAGGAATAAAGGCAGAAACGTCATTTCCCTTGGTTTCAATGATTGGTAGACCAGTCATTGAACCGCCACCGAGTTCATCGGAAAGCTTTGCGCAACGTTCTAGCAAACGTGAGTGTAAGTAGAAAACATCTCCAGGGTACGCTTCGCGACCTGGTGGACGGCGAAGTAGAAGTGAGACCGAACGATAAGCCTCTGCTTGCTTTGAGAGATCATCGAAAACAATTAGAACGTGCTCGCCGTTGTACATCCAGTGCTGACCAATTGCAGAACCGGTGTATGGAGCGAGGTATTTAAAGCCTGCTGGATCTGATGCAGGAGATGCCACGATTGTTGTGTACTCCATTGCGCCAGCTTCTTCGAGCGCACCCTTAACGGAAGCGATCGTGGAACCCTTTTGACCAATAGCGACGTAGATACATTTAACTTGCTTCTTCTTATCGCCAGTTAGCCAGTTTTCGCGCTGGTTGATGATGGTATCTACAGCAACTGCTGTCTTACCTGTCTGACGATCACCAATGATCAACTGACGCTGTCCACGACCAATCGCTGTCATTGCATCGATCGCTTTAATTCCTGTTGCAAGAGGTTCTTTAACTGGCTGGCGCTCAACTACAGAGGGAGCCTGTAGTTCAAGTGCACGGCGCGCATCAGCTTTGATTTCACCCTTGCCATCAATTGGGCGACCAAGTGGATCTACAACGCGACCCAAGAAGCCATCACCAACTGGTACCGAAAGAATTTCACCAGTACCGCGCACTGATGTTCCTTCTTCAATTCCCGCATAGCTTCCGAGAATAACGACACCGATCTCGCGCACATCTAGGTTGAGTGCAAGGCCAAGTGTTCCGTTCTCGAACTGCAATAGTTCGTTAGCCATTGTTGAAGGCAAGCCCTCAACGCGAGCGATGCCATCGCCTGCTTGGCTTACGGTTCCTACTTCGTCGCGAGCTGCCGCGCCTGGATCGTATGACTTAACGAAATTCGCTAAGGCATCCCGAATTTCATTCGGTTGGATCTTGAGCTCTGCCATGTCGTTCTCCCTTTTATCTTATTAACTGAAAATTTACGCTGACTGACCAACTAGTGCGCGTCCAGCCTTTGCCAGACGATTTACAACGCTGCCATCTACTAACTCATCTGCGAACTTGATTGAAACTCCACCCAAGATAGTTGGATCGATTTGGACGTTAATGCGAATTGGCTGGCCAACCTTCTTCTCAAGCGTTGTCGCAAGACGTGATGCCTGTGAATCAGTTAGCGCTGTTGCGGTACGGACAACGGCGATCAAGCGGTTGCGGCGGTTAGCAAGGCCAAATAGGTAATCAGCAAACGCTGCTTCAATGCTGCGTCCACGAAGGGATGCAACAAGTGCGCTTGCGATTTTTATTGTTGAAGCAGATGCCTTCTTGCCAAGTACATCGGCGATCAGCGCAGACTTTGCAGCAGTTGATCCAACGCTTACGAGCGCCTTGCGGAGTTCGAAGTTATCGGCAACCAGACGCGAAGTCTCGAAGAACTCATCTTCCACGCGATCGAGTTCGCCAGCGATATTTGCTGCAGATGCTTCTGCCTCAATTGCTAACTGCTCTGTTGCATAGACAAGATCTTTTGTCGCTGACCAACGGAGACCGGAGAGTTCGCTGAGAAGTGATACAGCGAGCGTTCCGGTTGACTTTGAAAATAGATCTTTAACAAGCGCGGCCTTTGCTGCCTTATCGCGTGCTGGATCTGTAATTGCGCGGCGCAATGATGTATTGCCGGCAATTACTTCCGCCGCGAGGAAAAGATGAGAAGACAACTCTGAAGCCGATGCTGCGCTTGCGCCCTTGACTGAAGCATCGAGTGCAGAACGTGCAGCCACGAGTGACTGACGGCTACTGCCTCCGAGGTGAATTCTCATTTTCCTTACTTGCTCTTCTCTAGATCATCCAAGAAACGGTCAACGATCCGTGATTGACGAGCCTGGTCATCTAAAGATTCCCCGACAATCTTTGAAGCGAGTTCAACTGCAAGTGCACCGACTTCATTGCGAAGTGATGTAATCGCTTGTTGGCGCTCAGCCTCAATGGATGCGTGTGCAGCGGAAGTAATTCGCGCTGCTTCTTCTTGTGCCTTGGCACGAAGTTCTTCAACGATAGATACACCTTGTACACGTGCTTCTTCGCGAAGAGTCTGTGCTTCTTCACGCGCCTTTGAGAGCTGCTCGTTGTACTGGGAAAGTGCGCGTTGCGCTTCGAGCTGCGCCTTTTCAGCGCGCTCCATTCCACCTTGAATTGCCTCAGTGCGTGCAGTGAATGCTTTTTCGAACATCGGCACCACTTTGCTGCGCAGTACAAGGAAGAGAAGTGTGAACGCGACTGCACCAACGATGATTTCCGATGTATGCGGAATCAAAGGGTTAAGCGTTTCTCCCTCAGCGGCAAAATAGAATTTATTCATAATTAGTTCAGGTTATTTTCTGGGCTAATTAGAGAACGAAAGCTAGAACGAGACCGAAGAGTGCGAGAGCTTCAGCGAGCGCGAATCCAAGGAACGCGATTGGCTGCAGAACGCTACGTGCTTCAGGCTGACGTGCTACGCCGTTGATATATGCGGCGAAGATAAGTCCGGTTGCAATACCAGGACCGATTGCTGCGAGGCCAAAACCGACCAGGTTGAGTGTGCCTTCCATTTTTTTACTGCCTTTCGTTAGGTGTTAGTGCTCGTCGGCAAGGGCGCCGGCGATGTAAAGAGCTGTCAACAGGGTAAAGATGTACGCCTGAAGACATTGGACCATGAACTCGAAGAAGGTCAACACGATGCCAATACCGAAGGCAAATGGGCTAACCAACTTCAAAGCAAGTGCACCTTGGGCAAGGTGTTCGCCGCCCAAGATAAATACGAGCAACAGTAAGTGGCCCGCAAACATATTTGCGAAGAGACGCAGTGAAAGCGTCAAAGGACGAACTAGGAAGAAGGTAAGAATTTCAAGAGGGGTAATTAAAATATAGGCCGCTTTTGGGACTCCAGGCATGAACATGATGTCTTTGAGGTACTTGAAAACTCCGTGCTTTTTAATTCCGATGTAGTGGAAGACGAAGAATGTAAATGCAGCCAACACATATGCGAAGCCAACGTGAGACATCGTTGGGAATTGCAGGAGCGGGATAATTCCGAACCAGTTATTCACGATAATAAAGGTAAAGAGTGTGAAGAGGTAAGGAACAAAGCGAAGGAATTCGTGGCCAATTACATCTTTAGCCAGATCATTTCGCACAAAGGCGTAAACGCTTTCGCCGGCGAATTGGAGCTTGGAAGGCACGACTGCGGCTTTGCGTGATGCCGCGATAAAGAAAACTGAGATCAAAACTACAGAGAGTAGAACTAAGAAAATCGGTTTAGTTGTATAAGGATTATCGCCAAAAATGGGTGGCAGTTCGAAGTCTTTAGTACTTGGCGGGACAAAGCCTTCGCCTTCAGCGCCTTGACGAACTAACGCGAGCACACGAACTCCAATTTACTTAGCCGAGATAAGGGAATTGTCTGTAACGGGGCAACCTTATTGGTAAAAGCCTCCACCTGTGAAATCCAAAAGATGTGATTTGGCTCGGGTCGGCAGCGCTATTCGCGCCCAAAGCGTAGCCAGACCAAATACAAGGCCCCACCCATACCCACGAGCAGGCCGGCCAAGGTTAGATAACTGGTGCCGAGCCACTTGTCCGCGGCATAGCCAACTCCACCCCAGAAAAGGAGTCCGGAAAGGAGGTAACCGAAGATGGTCCACATTGCATTTTCATCTCGTTTGTTCTGGCTGCTGTTGCTCACCTTACGACCCCCTGTTGGCTTGAGGTGGCAATGGTAGATGAGTTTTCAACTTGAGGTAACTAGCGATCTCTCCCCCAAGCCAGGCAATGGTTAGCGCACAAGCTGCGACCCCAAAGCTCAAACGGTCGATTACATCGCGATCGGTGTACTTCGCTAGCGCCCATAAGAAGAGGCCGAGAAAGAAAAGTTTTGCGAAGTAAGAGAAAAGCGCCATCGCCATTGTGCTTATCGGATCAAGGTTTCTGGTTAGATGTGAAACCAAAATATGCACCACGAAGTAAATAGCAACTATAAATTGTGCGAGCAGGGCCCCATAAAATCCACTTAAGCCACGAAGAATTGAGAAGAGGGCAATTGTAATTACGCCAACAATTAAAGTTGGGAGGATCGCGCCACGCAATAGTTGTGATTCGTTAGATTTTTGATTAGACACTTTCTGTACTCGCTAAACCTCGGTAAGATTTTGATTTTCCTCGACTAAATAAAATTGTAAAGGCCAACAGCACTCCAGCAAAAATTGCCGAGACCCATAATGGGGCAAAAGCGGAAACAGTCACTGGAAATGCAATAGTCGCCGTCCATAAGTACATAATAACTGCGGTTCGAACTTGGGTATTACCTGCGCGCATAATCCGATGATGTAGATGTTCCTTATCAGATGAGAATGGTGACTTTCCGGCACGAATACGTCGAAAAATCGCCAGAGTTAAATCAGCAAGTGGAATCGCAAGAACTGCAAATGGTAAAAGCAGTGGCAGCAGCGCTGGCCCCAACTTCTCTTCACTGATGGCATTTGGATCTACCTGTCCTGTCAAAGTGATTGCAGAAGCCGCGAGCATCAAACCTAAGAACATTGATCCAGAATCCCCCATAAATATTCGGGCTGGATGAGAATTATGAGGCAAGAAGCCGAGACAAACTCCGATTGCGATCGCCGTTATAAGTGAAGGAGCGCCAGCACGATTGAACCCATAAACAACTGCCAATAGATAAGCGAAAGCGAAGAAGGCTGCCCCTGAAATCGCCACAATTCCTGCTGCCAAGCCATCTAAACCATCAATAAAGTTAACGGCATTGATCGTGATTAGAACAATTAGGACGGTAAGCAACTGGCCAACGCTTGGTGGCAACATAGTTACTCCATTTATTGGCAACCAGAGAATTTGTATTCCGTAGAGTAATAAAATGCCAGCCGCTACAGCTTGCCCAGCCAACTTGGTTATTGCATCTAATTCAAATTTATCATCGAGCATTCCCAGCAGAACTAAGAATGTGCCAGCCAGGAAAATTCCTTGGGCATCGTTACCAAAGGATTTTCCAACTAGCTCTAGATTTCCCACGATTAAGAAGGTTGCGCTCATCGCCAGCCACATCGCTAAACCACCCCATCGCGGAGTTGGCACAACGTGAATATCGCGCTTGCGAATTTGGGCAACTGCGCCGAAGTGCAAGGCCCATTTCCTGACAAGTGGCGTAATGATGTAGCAAAGCGCTGCTGCTAGCAGAAGAGTGACTAAGTACTCGCGCATTGGATTACTTAATTATGCGGTGTAAATTGGGAAGCGCGCAGTAAGTGCGTGTACTTCGTTTTTGATTGCAGCCAAGGTACTTGCATCGTCGGTCTTAATTGCACGTGCAATAAATGATGCAATGGTCTTCATCTCAGCTACGCCCATGCCTTGGGTAGTTGTCGCTGGCGTACCGACGCGAATTCCACTTGTAATTCCAGGTTTTTCTGGATCGTAAGGAATCGAGTTCTTATTCATAACTATTCCAGCTAAACCACAGCGCTCATCAGCCACTTTTCCAGTAACGCCAGTAGCGCGAATATCCATCAACGCTAAGTGAGTTTCTGTTCCACCCGATACTGCGCGCATACCTTCTGCTTCAAGGGCAGCAGCTAGCGCTTTGGCGTTAACGATTACATCCTTGGCATACTTCTGATAAGCCGGTGTGGCACATTCAGCAAGCGCTACTGCTTTGCCGGCGACCGCTGACATGATTGGTCCACCTTGCATTCCTGGGAAGACTGCCTTATCAATTGCTGCGGCATGTTCGGACTTTGCCAAGATCATTCCACCGCGCGGTCCACGCAAAACTTTATGTGTTGTAAATGAGACGACATCTGCATAAGGAACCGGCGATGGAATTGCTTTGCCCGCTACCAATCCAATGAAGTGCGCAGCATCAACCCACATAATCGCACCAACTTCATCGCAGATAGCGCGAACCTTTCCAAAGTCGATCAATGAAGGATAGGCAGTTGCCCCAGAACAGATCATCTTTGGCTTGGTGCGAATAGCGATATCACGAAGTTCGTCGTAATCAATGAGTTCGTTATCTTGGCGAACCCCGTATGACTCAACGTTAAACCACTTTCCTGAGAAATTAACTGGTGATCCGTGAGTTAAGTGGCCACCGTGTGGCAGTGACATTGCAAGCACAGTGTCACCTGGTTTAGTAAATGCTTGATAAACCGCGACGTTTGCACTGGCACCAGAATGTGGCTGTACGTTCGCGTGTTCTGCGCCGAATAGCGATTTTGCGCGATCAATGGCAATAACTTCTGCTTTATCTACCTCTTCACATCCACCGTAATAACGTTTTCCGGGATAGCCCTCGGCATATTTATTGGATAAAGTCGAGCCAAGTGCTGCAAGCACTGCGCGAGAAGTGAAATTTTCGGATGCGATTAATTGCAAATTTCTTTGCTGGCGCTTTAGCTCAGAAAGTAAGACCGCTGCAATATCGGGGTCTTGTTGGCTTAACAACGCGAAATCTGGGCCATAAAAAGTCTCTGAGCTCATGCGCGTAAGCCTAAGCCTTACTGGTGGGAAATATCAGGCACGAGCGCTGTGATTTCGCTAAGTGAGACTACGCCTTCCCGCACGATACGAGCCCTAATACCTGTGAGATCAATAACGGTACTCACACCGCCTTGGGGAAGAGTCCCAGCGGCGAAAATAGCAGCCACATCCGAATCTAGATATGAAATTTTGGCTGAATCATTAATTGGATTCTCTCCAACTAGCGCTGCGCTGGCGATTACCGCTGGGCCTGATTTCTTGAGAACTTCTTGAATAAATCTGGAATTTGGAACTCGCACACTTATTAAATCGAGAGTATTCCCATCTCCTAAATCCCAATTAAGGCCTGCCTGTGGTCTGAGATTTAGCGACACTAACCCTGGCCAAAAATTTTGCATTAGCGTTCTGCCATCGGCAGAAATACTCCGTGCGATTCCATCAATCGCGCCTTGATTAGCAATCACAACTTGTGCTGCCACTCCTAGGGCATCACCACGCAGAACATGCATGGCACGAACGCCATCGTGCATAAAGGCATCGGCCATCAGCGCATAACTGTGTTCGAGTGGTACCACAATGACATAACCATCCTTAAGCGCAGCAACTGCCGTTGCGACATGCTCAGATAATTCGCCTTGTGCAAGATCGTGGCGCGCCATTTACTTCCTAACCGCAGATGTCCAACGAGGACGCCCAGTTAAATCTTGATGCAAGGCAATGTCAATAAATTCGCGCGATAAAAGCGCATCGATCGCAGCGCCCTGTTCTTCCGTATGTTCTATCGCTAAGACTCCCCCACGCTTTAACAACCGCGCCGCTGCCTCAATAAAGAGCTTCGGTACTTCCAATCCAGTTGCTCCACCAAAGAGCGCAATATGTGGCTCGTGTTCTGCAACATCGCGGGGCAGAGTTTGGTTATTTGGAATATATGGAGGGTTGGCTATAACGATGTCGCATTTAACGCCAGGAAGAACATCTGTGACGTCGCCAGCCACAACTCGCACATTCTCGGAAATCTTCGCCACATTCTTCTTCAACCACTCGATCGCTTCTAGGCTCTTCTCCACGGCGATAACTCGCGCACGTGGCGCTTCCGTTGCAATAGCCAGGGCGAGTGCGCCAGATCCAGAACCTAAATCAATTACCGAAATTTCACCATCGGTCTTCTTCTCCAAATTTGCGATGTGGGTAAGTACCGCATCAACCAGCAATTCACTTTCCGGGCGCGGTACCAAAACTCCGGGACCGACCTCTATCTCTAGATGACGAAAGTATGCCGTGCCCGTTAAGTACTGCAGCGGTTCATGAGCTGCTCGACGGGAAATCAACTTTGCAAAGGTATCTTCAATGACTCCAAAATCACCGAGCGCTTTTAGGGTTGCCTCAATCTTTACCGCGTTATGAAGATCCATTCGCGAGATCCCAAGCACATAAGCCAAGAGATGTTCAGCATCGACTTCCTGGATATCAGATGCTGCCAACCGCTCCTTTGCAGAACGCAGCAACGGCTTAATCTCGCTCATTTTTACTGGCTATATCTTCAGATTAATTCGTGGAAGAGAGTTTCGCTGCTTTATCGGCATCAAGGAGGGCTTGGACAACATCATCTAACTCGCCATTTAAAACTGAGTCGAGGTTATTCGATTTGTAGTTTACTCGGTGATCGCTCAAGCGGTTTTCCGGATAGTTATAGGTACGAATTCGCTCAGATCGATCTACCGTGCGAACCTGGCTCTTGCGTTCGGCCATCGCTGCAGCCTCCGCCTTCTCTTGCGCATCAGCCAGTAAACGTGCGCGCAAAATACGTAGCGCTGACTCCTTATTCTGCAGCTGTGACTTTTCATTCTGGCAAGAGACGACAATTCCGGTCGGAACGTGGGTTAAACGAACCGCAGAGTCAGTGGTGTTAACGGACTGTCCGCCTGGGCCGGATGAGCGATAAACATCGACGCGAACATCGTTCATATTTAACTCAACATCTACTTCTTCTGCTTCAGGAAGAACCAATACGCCAGCTGCAGATGTATGGATGCGCCCCTGGCTCTCAGTCTCCGGAACACGTTGCACACGGTGAACTCCGCCTTCAAATTTCAAACGCGCATATGGAGTTGTTCCGGGTTCTGGCGTTCCCTTTGATTTAATCGCCATAGAAATATCTTTGTAACCACCGAGATCAGATTCAGTCATATCAATGATCTCGACTTTCCAATTGCGCTTTTCCGCGTAACGTTGATACATACGAACTAAATCTCCTGCAAAGAGCGCTGATTCATCACCGCCGGCACCTGCTTTAACTTCAATAATCACATCACGATCATCATTAGGATCGCGTGGCAATAAGAGCTCTTCCAATTTATCTGCCGCAGATTCAACGCTCGCTTCCATCGCGGGTATTTCAGATGCAAATGAAGGATCTTCAGCGGCCATCTCTTTCGCCGCTTCTAAATCATCGGCGGCAGCTTTCCAGGCGTTAAAGCCAGCGACAACCGGACCGAGTTGGGCATAGCGTCGCCCAAGTTGGCGAGCCTTTCCCTGATCTTCGTGAATAGAAGGATCAGCCATCTGCTTTTCAAGTTCTTGGTATTCGCGCACCATTTCGTGGGCGGATGCAAAGCGATCGTTACTCATCTGGCTTCTCCTTTCTGTAGATCAATCATTCAAATCAAGTATCTAGTTCAAGTATTTAATTCAAGATAAAAATAAAGAGACCGCGCCGCAACCTTTATGGCTGCGATGCGGTCTCTTTAGAAAGCTACTTAGCTGCAGATTTTCCGAAACGCTCTTCGAACTTAGCGACGCGTCCACCAGTATCTAGGATGCGCTGCTTGCCTGTGTAGAACGGGTGGCAGACTGAACAAACTTCAACGTAGATCGATCCGCTGGCAACTGTTGAGCGGGTTACAAACTTTTCACCGCAACCACAAGTTACTTGGGTCTCTTTATACTCTGGGTGGATCTCTGGCTTCATTCGTTTTCCTTTTCTATGTCTGGGTCCGCATTTAGCGGTGAACCAGGGCATCACCATAGGTTATGGCTAGGTACCTATCCTCTCGCGAAAAGAGAAAACCGCAAAATCCGTGCGGAGTCCGACGGATTTTGCGGCTTACTTATCCCTATATCTTTAAGAATTAAGCCTTTGGCGCTTTTGGTGTTCTTACCGCCTTGGCTGGTTTGGCTGGTTTTACCAAAGCATCTTTTGCAGCCTTGGCAGTTGCGGCCGCAGCAGTCATTGCTGCCTTGCGCGCATCCTTTGCTGCTTTCAATTCTGCATCAGTTGTCGCTGCTGCTAACGCTGCTTGAAAATCAGCAAGTGATTTGGCATTTGCAGCACGCAGAGTGTCCATAATTGCGCGATGCGCACTTACATATGTACCCATCTCTGATTGGAAGGCTGCTTTTGCTTGGGCACGAGCAATTGCACCATCTTTGCTATCTACAGCAAATGCTGATGAGCTTGCGCCAAATAGCGATGTTGCGATAATTGCTGTTGCAATAAACTTCTTAGACTTTGACATCTTCTTCTCCTTCATCGCTAACCGGGCGGCTCGCTGATAAGGAGATATTGCGCCTAAACCTTGTGAAGAGTTTGTGAAAGCCTTGCGCTGAGGCGGTGGAAATTGCCCGCTTTGCGCTTAACCCTCGTTTGGACCTGAAGTTGTCTTCTGGATCTGCATCAAGAATTCGACGTTGGACTTAGTGCCCTTCATCTTCTCAAGCAAGAGCTCTAGCGCTGCCTGTGGTTCCAGCGCGTGAAGTACGCGACGTAACTTCCAGACAATGTTGAGCTCTTCAGTTCCCATAAGGATCTCTTCCTTACGTGTACCTGATGCAACTACGTTAACCGCTGGGAAGATGCGCTTATCCGCCATCTTACGATCAAGAATAAGCTCCATATTTCCAGTGCCTTTAAACTCTTCGAAGATAACTTCATCCATACGCGAACCGGTATCAACGAGCGCGGTCGCAAGAATGGTGAGCGATCCACCATCTTCTATATTGCGTGCGGCGCCAAAGAACTTCTTTGGTGGATATAACGCCGCTGAATCAACGCCACCAGAAAGGATACGGCCTGATGCAGGTGCTGCAATGTTGTAGGCGCGACCTAAACGAGTAATTGAATCGAGCAGCACGACTACGTCATGGCCTAGTTCTACTAAACGCTTAGCACGTTCAATAGCCAGCTCTGCAATAGTGGTGTGATCATCTGCGGGGCGATCGAAAGTTGAAGCGATAACTTCGCCCTTTACAGAGCGCTGCATATCAGTAACTTCTTCTGGGCGCTCATCAACTAGAACTACCATTAAGTGACACTCAGGATTGTTAGTAGTGATCGCATTAGCAATTGATTGCAAGACCATTGTCTTTCCAGCCTTTGGCGGCGAAACGATAAGTCCGCGCTGCCCCTTTCCAATTGGCGCAATTAAATCGATAACGCGTGTGGTCAAAATATTTGGCTCAGTCTCAAGGCGCAGACGCTCTTGTGGGTAGAGCGGTACCAACTTGCCAAATTCCACGCGGCCGCGCGCTTCATCTGGAGTTACTCCATTGATTGTTTCGAGCGTAATAAGTGGGTTGTACTTCTGGCGTTGTTCACCTTCACGCGCTTGACGCACTTGACCGGTGACTACATCGCCCTTGCGAAGTCCGTATTTACGTACTTGCTGCTGTGAAACGTAAACATCGTTTGGTCCTGGTAAATAACCACCTGTGCGAATAAATGAGTAGTTATCCATAATGTCAACGAGGCCGCCGACTGGGACAAGCACATCATCTTCACCAATTACTGGTTCGCGTTCTTCGCGCGGTCCACGATCGCGGTTGCGATCACGGCCACGGTTGCGATCACGGCCACGTCCACGATCGCGACCAGCAAAGTTGCGGTCGTTATCGCGTGGTCCATTGTCATGGCCATCGCTTGAACCTTCATCATCGCCATCATCATCACTTGAGTTATTCTGTGAGTTTTCGCGGCTGGAATTCTTCTTAGCGTTGCGGGCTTCGCGACGTGCTTCGCGTTCTGCCTTAGCGGCTTCGCGGTTTGCTGCCTGTAAATCTGCTATCGCGGTTACAAGTGCATCTTTCTTTAACTTTGCTGCGCCATCGATACCTAGTTGCGCGGCAACTTCCTTTAACTTAGGAAGGCTCATTGCAGCTAGTTCAGGACTATTCGAACGAACTGGTTCTACATCCTTGACTTGATCTTGATCTGTCATCTCTATCTTTTCATTTAGGGCTTCGCCTACGCGCATTGAGTTCGTAAAAGCAGAAAGCCTGGTTATTTGGAATTGATTACCTGCCGACTTTCACCGTAACTTCCGGCTGAGCAAGTGGGTAAACCATAGCACCTCGGCGTGGCTGGCAGCAAAAGTAGAAAATTGGCTAAATCGCCATCGCTCCAGTGCGCGAAATTTCTAGGGATTTAGCTTCAAATTTGCTGCCGGCAGCGCGGATTAATTCGGCTACATCAGATTCGCTTCCTGTATGTAGGGCAAGGACAGTTGGCCCCGCCCCTGAAATGAAAGCGGCAACTCCAGCGCCACGTAACTTATTCAATAAGGCAAATGATGCAGGCATCGCTTCGCTGCGATAAGACTGATGTAAGAAATCTTCAGTCGCCCTAAAGAGTAAATCAGGGCGCAAGGTAAGTGCGTGAACCAATAGCGCAGAGTTTGCAGAATTCTTTGCTGCATCGCGATGCGGAATTATCTCTGGCAACATCTTTCGTG